>CAYJMO010000037.1:0-19656 GCA_964371365.1 uncultured Oscillospiraceae bacterium | reverse complement strand
CTAAGGTTTTTTGTTTGACCTTAGTTTAACCCGCTAACCTTAAACGGAGTTAAAGTTTTAAAAGCTTTTTTATAATAATAATGAATAGGCTAACTTTTTTATATTTCTCTCCCAATCAAAGTTATCCTTTGCATAGGCGAGTGCCTTCGGGATATGCTCTTTCATATGTTTTGTATCGGACCTTTTCGCGAGCTTGACAAGTGCCGCCGCCAGCTGTTTGTCGTTGCCGAGCTCGTAGGTTATGCCGAGCGTCTCATTGTTGGTCATGTCCTTTGCGGAGGACAGGTCGCTGGTGACAAACATGCAACCGTGGAATAGTGCCTCGGCATAAACGTTCGGCGTGCCCCCTTCTGTCGTTGAGGTCAACACGAATATCTTCGCCTTGGCATACTCGTCGTATAACTTTTGCTTATCCGTTATAGCACCGGTGAATATGATGCGTTTTTTAAGGTCAGGTCGAAGTGAGAAAAATTCGTCGATCTCGTGTTGAAATTCCGGGTCTATACCGCCTATCAACTTCAACTTCCAACCTTTTAGCTTGTCCGACGCGTTGGCAAAGCCTATCATCAACTCGATGTTGTTTTTGATAACGTTGCCTATTCTACCGACCGTGATGATGACATTTTCTTTAATATTAGCATCGGCGACGATTCGATGGTTGCCGGGGTTGAAAAAACCGTTGGGCAGATACCGGCAGGGGAAGTTGACCTCCCGATTGAGGTTGAGCGCATCCCGTAAGGTGGTGCAGGAGGTTGAAACCATGTCACACTGCGTTGTATATGCATGAAGTCTGCTGTCGCTCCAGTCGATTCGCGCCATCCACTGTCTGCTCATGTCCAAACCGCAATACACTTTGCCATCCGGACGATATTTGCGGTACGCGTGCAGGAATTTATAGGAGTCAGGATACGCCCCGTGCAGTATCAATATATCCATCTTTTGGTAGTTTTGCGCCAGGTGTTCATCATACATCTTGCTGTCGGGTGGGTCGTCGCCGGAGCAGACAAGGTTGAGCCCGTTCAGGTTTTTAAGATACGGATAATCCTCCTCACGGGTACAAAAGTACATGTAGGGTGTTGCGCCAATCTCCCTTGCGAGGAGAAATCCCAAAATCCCCTTATCCTTCATCAACTCGACATTGTACCATATATATCAGATAAATTCAATATTTCTTGTTTAATTTCAACGAAATGTATATTGAAACGATATTGACACCTACTATCACTGCGATGTATACGAGTGGGCTTATACTCGGCAGATCCATACCAATCACCTCCGAGTTGACATCGACCGTCAAAATACCGGCGAGGACGACAAAGGCTACAAATATAAAGGTGTATATAAATCGCCCCTTTTCCACACCGAACTTTATTATTATCGGCAGGTTGACGGCGGTGATAAACAGACCGGCAAATATCCCTAATAGTGCCGTTGAAAGGACGGTGTCGGGTGAGAAGAACATCTGTATACCGCTGTTTATCAGCACAAATCCCACCACGCCGAGGTATCCTAAAAGATATTTGCTCAACGTCAGCTGTAGGGGGGAGAATGGGAGCACACGGGCAAGCTTATTAAATCCACAGCGCTCATCATAGGAAACACTGGAGGAGACAAAAAAAGTCGCTAAAACCACACCCATCAGCGACATGCCGAGATTAAAGGCGGAGAATATCAACAACAATAGCAGGAATTTACCGTAGTCACGGTAGAGAACGAGCAGGTCTTTTTTTATTAACGCTTTCATGGTACCCCCTTTAATATTTTGACAAAAAGATGATAATGTCCTCAAGTGTTGTCACCTCGGTGACAAATGCCTTTGAAATATCGTCGCGTTTAATCAGCAGTTCATATCCGTAGTCGGTGCGTTTTTGACGTACTATAGCGTCGGGCGGTATATCGTCAATATTAGCAGTTTTTAGTATAGCATATCTCTCCATAAGGGCGTCCTTTTCCTCAAAGAGGATTAGCCGTCCGTCATGGATAAAGACGATGTAGTCACATATTTTTTCAAGGTCGCTGACAATGTGAGAGGAGAAGAGCACGGAGTTTTGCTCCGATCTTGTGAATTCATTAAGGATGTTGAGGATATCGTCACGCACCAACGGGTCAAGTCCGGAGGTTGCCTCATCCAATACCAGCAAACGTGGTCGGTGGGACAGCGCGGCGGCGATGGAGAACTTCATCTTCATCCCCCGTGAAAGTTCCTTTAATCGCTTCGCCCCGTCAAGGTTAAACCGGAGAAGATAGTCGTCAAAAAGCTCGCCGTCAAAGCGGTTGTATGTGCTTTTTAATATAGATTTTATGTTGTTCGGCGTCAGGCTCTCGGGGAACGATGCGCCATCGATGACCGCGCCGATCTCCTGCTTTGATGCTACAAAACTGTCGTCACGGTTGCTATCGCCAAAGACCAGTATCTCCCCCTCATCATAGCCGCATACACCCAAAATAGAGTTGATGGTGGTGCTTTTTCCGGCACCGTTTTCGCCAACAAGTCCGACTATACTGCCGGTCGGAACGGCAAAATTGACATCCTTTAATGTAAAGTCCTTATACATTTTTGAAAGATTTTTAACCTCGATACTGTACACTTTGATTATCTCCTTATTAAATAAAATTGCGTAGCATTTCCACCAGCGCCTCACAGGTCAGACCGCAGGACGGTGCAATGTCCGCAATGTCCTGCATATGCTTTTCAATCTCACGCAGACGTGTCTCCCGTAGCAGCTCGGTATTCTTTGCCGCCACAAAAGAGCCTTTGCCGGGAACGGTGTTGATAAAGCCGTCCCGTTCCAACTCGTCATAAGCCTTCTTGGTGGTGACAACACTTATCCTCAAATCCTTGGCAAGATTGCGGATTGACGGTATGCCGTCCCCCGCCTTTAAACTGTCCGATATAATATGGTTTTTTATCTGATTGTAAAGCTGCTCATATATGGGAGTATCGCCGG
This sequence comes from uncultured Oscillospiraceae bacterium, assembly GCA_964371365.1. Lineage (GTDB taxonomy): Bacteria > Bacillota > Clostridia > Oscillospirales > Ruminococcaceae > CAYJBH01. The sequence goes on along the minus strand of CAYJMO010000037.1, from coordinate 16,708 downwards.
AATTGGTTATAATAATATTCATCTCCACCTGTTATTATTGTTCATACTGTTATTGTTCGATAATAACAGTATAACAGACGTTAAGATTTTTGTCAAGAGGGAATTAGCTAAAACACTTGACAAAAAGCAAATTGCGTGCTATTATTACAGAGTAAAAACAAAGCAGATGTCATACATCTCACCTCAGCCGCCATTATGGGTAGCGGGTCAATAGTTAGAGCCTTTCGTGGCTCGTACTTTTGTGCAACTGTTTTTACGGTTGTTTTTTTATTTTGATAGGGGGTGTTTTTTTATCGCAACAGGCAAAAAAGATGCAGAGTTAAACGGTGCTATCCGTGATAAGGAACTGCGAGTTATCGATGACGACGGCTCTCAGCTCGGCATTATGAGCTCGGCATCCGCTCTTGAACGAGCTAAGTCCAAGAATCTCGACCTTGTTAAGATTGCGCCGACGGCAAATCCGCCGGTCTGCAAGATTATGGACTACGGCAAATATCGCTTCGAGCAGCAAAAACGTGACAAGGAGCAACGTCGCAATCAGCATGTCACCGAACTGAAAGAAATTCGTCTTTCGGCGAATATTGACATCGGTGACTTCAATACCAAGCTGTCCCATGCACGCAAATTTTTGAGTGCCGGTGACAAGGTGAAATGTTCCATACGTTTTCGCGGTCGTGAGATGTCTCACACAAATCTCGGCGCCGATGTTATGCGTCGATTTGCCGCTGAGCTCGAGGATGTTGCCACCGCGGAAAAAAATCCAAAGCTCGAGGGGCGCAGCATGACCATGATTTTGTCGCGAGTCTCTCCCGATAAAAAACAAAAGAAATAGTATAAACGCACCACAGTGCAGAAAGGATTAGCTGATATTATGCCAAAGATTAAAACTCATTCCGGCGCAAAAAAACGCTTTTCTCTCACCAAAAACGGTAAGGTAAAACGTGGAAGTGCCAACCGTAGCCACATCCTCACCAAGATGTCTACCAAAAGAAAGCGCCGACTTCGCAAGGGCGGATATGCCGACGTGACCAATGCGGCGAACATCAAAAAGATGATTCCCTACGCATAACGAATATAACAGCGGTTTTGTGTCTCAGACAATAAGGCACAAAACATACAGAAAGGATAGATAAAATGGCAAGAATTAAAGGCGCTACCATGACTCGTAAGCGCAGAAAGAAAATTTTAAAGCTCGCTAAAGGATATTTCGGTAGCAAGAGTAATCATTTTAAGATGGCTAAACAGCAGGTCATGAAGAGCGGCAACTACGCTTTTATCGGCCGTAAGCAGAAAAAGCGTGACTTCCGTCGTCTTTGGATAACCCGTATCTCGGCAGGATGTCGTGCTGAGGGAACAAACTACTCTACATTTATGAACGGGCTGAAAAAGGCAGGCATCGAGCTCAACCGCAAGATGTTGTCCGAGCTCGCAATCAGCGATCCGGCATCCTTTTCCGCACTGGTACAGCAGGTTAAGGGTTAATTAATATAGTTCAATTCCTATCACAACGGGCAGTTTCGGCTGTCCGTTGTTGCTGTTTAAAAATATATGCATCAACACAGAGTAGGCACATCATTTCTTCATATGCATTTAAGCAAATAGTGCAAAACTTGACAAAAAACGCGACCTATAGTATACTAAGAGTAATTATACTTTTTCAGTGTGATTACGATAAGTTTATTTATAGGGTATTATAGCTATGCGATTTGTAAAAGGTGACAAGAAAATTCCTTTTTATAAAGAGGAGACGAGGTCGAGTTCATCCGGTAAAAACAATTCAAATATTGAGCAAACGACAGCTGTCGACACCACCGATAAAAACAATATAGACCGCGATGCAGTTGACTTTAAACCGACAATATCATCCGGCGAAAAAGCTCCGGCGCGACACGCAAAAACCTCCGGTAAGCCCGGTTCGGTCACCGATGTGATAACTTCACTTCGTAATGTCCCGACAGGTCATAGCGTCGCCTATAAGAGCGACCCTCAGCCTCCCAATCCACCGATCGTGGCTTCATCACGGGCGGAAAAGCCTGTCGAGTCGAGTGACGCGCAGTTGGAACACAAAACAGAAAAAACACCGCCTAAGAATGTCATGACATATGGCGGAAATGTCACCTCAACCGTCTCGGTAGATGAGGTTGCGAAGAAGTTTAAGGATATGACGCAGGAGGTTGAATCCGCGAAAGTCAAACGCAAAAAGGTCAGAAGAATCGCCCTTATTTCCGTTGTTGCCTGCCTTAGTTTTCTTGTGATATTCGGCTCTTTGGTTGCACTGTTTTATCTTCCCACCATCGACACTCTTGCCGAGGTGGACGCGATACCGACCGAGACTGTGCCTGTATTTCCGACCGGCTCTCCGGTGATCGAATATGAGTTGATGGCAAACACCGCAGTCAATAACTCCCCTGAAATTAACCTTTCCCTCGCCTCTGCCGGCGGACTTTTGGAGATGCGTGTCGTCGATGCCGAGGGCGTGCCTATAACCGGTGTCGAGTTTGTACTTAGCGTAATTGATCCGGACGGTGAAAGTACCGTCTATACCATGGAGGACAAACAAGGCTTCATTGAGCTCACCGACCTTGAGTTGGAGGGCAACTATGTGGTGGTGCTTCACCCAAGTAACGGCTATCCTGCGGTCGAGCCCAAGCAGGTGGAGGTCATTTTAGAGGTCGAGACCAAACCTCTTGATGATGAGGAATTAAAGGACAAAATCAAGGACGAATCCGACATTGTTGTCTCGGAGGAGGACTCGGAATTTGGCAACGACTCCGGACCATCCGGCGCGACCGACGGCTCTTCAACGCCGGCACCGACACCGACCGTTATCCCGGTAGTGCCGGACAAGGAGATAGAACAGGTGGTGACCCCCGCATCGGTATCCTACACCTCAAAGACCACAGACTATAAATTTACCATCACCGAGGGGGAGCACGCAGGAGACTACATATTCGTCGTCGATGCAAGCGGTAAAATAACCGGCGCAAAGAAGTTGGTGGTGGAGGGTAGCCCCGCACCGACCAACGTGTCGTATGGTTTTTTCTCGTTGAGTGATTTTTTCCTTAACATGAACAACCCCGTCGACCCCAATAGCAACAATACAGGGACCGGAAACAGCGAGGAAAACGGCGGCACTCCGGACGAGGGTGGCGATAGTTCCGGTAGCACATCGGACAGCACGGATGGCAATACCGACGAGAGCAACACCGACTCCGGCACCGATAATAACGGCAGTACGTCGCAGAGCGAGTCCGAGAGTGAATCACAGAGCGAGTCCGAGAGTGAATCGGAAAGTGAGCCGCCTCCCCCCACCGAGGTTCCGGTTGACACAAATGTCATGTTTGAGACGGTGAACGGACTGCTTGTAATGAAAGCACCGTTTAATCAATACGCCAACGAAAACAAGGTGGAGGAGGTTGTAAAGACCGTCTACACCGGCTGGAAAGAGATTGACGGCAAGACCTACTATTTCGATGCGAATCACAACAAGGTGACCGGATATGTGAGCATCGGCGGTGTGGAATACAGGTTTAACGCGGACGGCAGTCTTATCGAGAATGAGATTACAAACGGCATCGACGTCTCAAAATGGCAGGGCAACATCAACTGGCAGGCGGTCAAGGACAGTGGTGTCGAGTGGGTCATAATCCGCGCCGGCTACCGTGGCTATTCCACCGGCGTGCTGGTGGAGGATCCCTACTATCGTCAAAACATCGAGGGGGCACTTGCGGTTGGTCTCGACGTGGGTATATACATATTTTCTCAGGCGATAACGGTACAGGAGGCGGTCGAGGAGGCAAGTTTCTGCCTATCGCTATCCTCCGGCTACAACCTCAAATACGGCATAACCTTTGACACGGAATATCAGTCCGGAGGACGCGCAAATAACATATCCAAATCGCTCAGAACCCAGATAGCGAATGCATTTTGTGACACGGTACGTCAGGGTGGTAGGACACCGATGATCTATGCCAGCAAATCCTGGTTTATATATCAACTGGACTACAGCGCGATCGATCATAATAGAATTTGGCTTGCTCATTACACCGCCCAGACCGATTTTGCCTACCGCTATGATATATGGCAGTACACCGGCTCCGGCAGCTGCGCCGGCATTAATGGGGCCGTCGACTGGAACTATGGATATCTACCCATTTAAAATAGGAATAGATCATGATGAGGCATCTATCTGAGGACAGAATACGCTCCTATATAACATGCAAAAAGGAGCTCACATTTATGCTGTTTGACAGCGTGAGCTCCACCAACGATATAGTAAAAAAACACAGCGATTCTCCCGAGGGTCTCGTAGTGGTTGCAGAGCATCAAAGCAACGGTCGCGGACGGCTCGGGAGAACCTTTCATTCGTCACAAAACGGACTGTATACAAGTATTCTTTTGCGACCGACATTAAAAAGCGACGAGCTGAGTGTCATTACACTGATCGCCGCAGTTGCACTCTGCCGTACCATAGAACAGCACAGCAATAAAAAGCCGGGCATAAAATGGGTGAACGACATATTTATCGACGGCAAAAAGGTCGCCGGTATTCTCACCCTTTCTTCCTTAAATCGTGCCGGCGGTGCGGACTACGCTATACTCGGCATCGGTGTCAATCTTTTTGAGCCAAAGGGTGGTTTTAATGATGAGATAAAGACCATCGCCGGGGCTGTTTTTGACAAACATATTGAGGATCTGCCCGCCATGTTTTTGGCCGGGCTTATCGACAACTTTTTTTCACTTTATCCGCAACGTCTTGACGAGGTTACGGGTGAGTATCGTGAGCGTAGCATAGTGCTCGGTCGCGACATTACGGTAAATGAGGGCGATAAAACCTATAACGCGCATGTCCTCGACATGGACGAACAATGCAACCTCCTTTTAAGACTGGAAAATGGCGAGAGCAAAAGGTTGTTTTTCGGTGATGTCTCGATAAGACTATAGTGGTTTTGATCCAAGTAGCTATACAACACAAATAACCGAACACAAATACCGCTTATCTGCGAGTGTTTCGGTCGGATGACTCCGGAAACACTCGGCATAATAATCGTTATTTCTGCTCGGCTGATGGACTAAAAAATCGCTCGATTATTTGTGATGATGAATTGCGCCTGCGTTTGCTTTTTTCATCAGCTTAGATACGCGACGTGCGGCGGTGTTTTTGTGCATAACGCCCTTTGAGGCAGCCTTGTCAACTGTGGCTACTGCATTTGCGAGGTCGTACTGCTCACCATGCTCTATTGCACTGACCGTTTTTTTAACGGTGGAACGCAGGTTTGATTTAACCGCCTTGTTGCGGGCAGTCTCCTTTTTTGTCTGTATAACGCGATCTTTTTGGGACTTAATGTTTGCCATCCTTCGATGCTCCTTTTCACTCTTTTTTAAGATTAGCTATATTACTATAGCACATTCCGGCATAAAATGCAAGCATTTGCGCACTTTTTATTTATATTTTTTGTAAAATAGGCAAACCACCCGTCGGGGATACCCCTTTGGGTGGTTTGTCGTTACGATTATTTGTTTGCGGATTATGACCTTTTATAGCCGATTTGGTTAAGCTATTTTTAAGTTGATCAGCAAGCATTAATTAACGCAACAGCTGGAGTACCGACTGCGGTTGGGTGTTCGCCTGGGCGAGCATCGCCTGCGCCGCCTGTACAAGCACCGTGTTCTTGGTGTACGCCATCATCTCTTCCGCCATATCGGTGTCGCGGATACGACTCTCGGCAGCGGTGAGGTTCTCGGTTGTTACGCCGAGGTTGTTGATGGTGTGCTCTAAGCGGTTCTGCATAGCACCGAACTCGGCACGCATGTCAGAAACGGTGGTGATCGCCTTTTTGATAACAGCGATTGCATCTTGTGCACCAGTAAGAGTGGAGATGCTGAAGTTGGTATTTAAGCCTAAGCCAACTGTGCTCATGTTTTTGAGCGACATGGTAACACTTTGTGCTTTTGTGTCACCAATCTGGAATGTGACAGTGGTGGAGGCGGTAGCAGAACTTATGTCGCCACCATCCAAAAGTGTTGTGCCGTTGAAGTTGGTGGACTCGGCGATACGGTCGATTTCAGCTAAAAGGCTCTCGACCTCTTTTTGTAGCTGACCACGGTCGGTATCGTCATAGGTACCGTTAGCGGCTTTTGTTGCAAGCTCGGTCATACGGTTGAGCATGCTGTGAACCTCTGTGAGTGCACCCTCAGCTGTCTGGATAAGGGAAATAGCGTCCTGTGCGTTGGTCTGAGCAACCTCAAGACCTTTGATCTGAGATCTCATCTTCTCGGAAATAGCAAGACCTGCGGCGTCGTCGCCGGCGCGGTTGATCTGGTAACCGGAGGATAGTTTCTCAAGGTTTTTTGCAACCGCCGAGTTGTTTGTGCCGAGCTGGCGGTTGGAGTTCAAGGCCATAATGTTGTGTTGAATAATCATTGCGTTCTCCTTAGAATAATCACTTTTTGAGTGATTACCGTATAAATACATCTTGTACGAGCGACAATCCCTTGTCGATCGGGTATCGAACAACAGGGAACAAGCCCTGTCGGACTACATAAAATGTACCGGCTCCGGAGAACCTATATTCAATTGGCAACGTCGCATTTTTTCTATGCTGACGCTGTTTGCACCGCACAAATAGTGCGACGGTGCCTTTTGTTCGACCGAAGCCGGAGGGCAGCCTTTCCCCGCTCCCCGGTCACGACCTCGAGGACCGGGGAAAGGTTGCCGGAATGATAAAACCGGGGTTTAAAATCCGGTTTTATCACTGGCTTGCGGTTTAGCCGAGCAGCTGGAGTACCGACTGCGGCTGGGTGTTTGCCTGGGCGAGCATTGCCTGCGCCGCCTGTACAAGCACCGTGTTCTTGGTGTACGCCATCATCTCTTCCGCCATATCGGTGTCGCGGATACGACTCTCGGCAGCGGTGAGGTTCTCGGTTGTTACGCCGAGGTTGTTGATGGTGTGCTCTAAGCGGTTCTGCATAGCACCGAACTCGGCACGCATGTCAGAAACGGTGGTGATCGCCTTTTTGATAACAGCGATTGCATCTTGTGCACCAGTAAGAGTGGAGATGCTGAAGTTGGTATTTAAGCCTAAGCCAACTGTGCTCATGTTTTTGAGCGACATGGTAACACTTTGTGCTTTTGTGTCACCAATCTGGAATGTGACAGTGGTGGAGGCGGTAGCAGAACTTATGTCGCCACCATCCAAAAGTGTTGTGCCGTTGAAGTTGGTGGACTCGGCGATACGGTCGATTTCAGCTAAAAGGCTCTCGACCTCTTTTTGTAGCTGACCACGGTCGGTATCGTCATAGGTACCGTTAGCGGCTTTTGTTGCAAGCTCGGTCATACGGTTGAGCATGCTGTGAACCTCTGTGAGTGCACCCTCAGCTGTCTGGATAAGGGAAATAGCGTCCTGTGCGTTGGTCTGAGCAACCTCAAGACCTTTGATCTGAGATCTCATCTTCTCGGAAATAGCAAGACCTGCAGCGTCGTCGCCGGCGCGGTTGATCTGGTAACCGGAGGACAGTTTCTCAAGGTTTTTAGCTACTGCGGAGTTGTTTGTGCCAAGTTGACGATTAGAGTTAAGCGCCATAATGTTGTGTTGGATAATCATAATTTTCTCCTTAAATTCTCTTTGTACACCCTACAGTCCATTGCAGGGCGGCTGTTTGGCGGATCGGCACAAACAAGCGATAATTCCGGTCATGACTTCAAAATTACAGCTCGGTTGACACCGACGGTTCAAAACAAACCATCCCGGAGAAAACCTCAACTAACCCTTTCACAAGAGCTTTTCAAGCATAGAGCTTGAACTACCTCCTTTGTAGTGCAAAGCAGACACGGACACACCTCAAAGGCGCACCGGTACACAAAACACACCACACATAACAGCAAGACGCCATTATAGAGGTAGGGTGCCGGTGAAACGCAAAGCGACCACCGACAGACTGCCGCAATGCGACAATCTAAAGCCCCGTTCAAGGGCATACTTTCGGGTCGGCAACTACTGCTGTACCAAAACGGCACAACATAGCCATATTCAAAAATATGGTAAGGCTTCCCCAAGGGGTGGAAATACACCGATCAGGACAAGTCTCACCAAAAAGTCATCATTAATAAACCCTGAAAACAAGGCTATAAACACGATTCCTTTCAAGAGGACCATCCTTGACCGATATAACAACAAAGTTGTTGTCCGATGTGTGAAAACCGTCAAAATAAATATTTTACGGGTCGCAATCACCGGGCGAAACTCTGATGTCTCTACCGCCTCTTGACAATATAATCGCACATATCGGGCATAACTTTAGCCCTATGAAATAAAATTTACAGTCAATTAATTTCATCTTGCCAAATCATTATATATAATGTAAAATAATATAAAGACTAAAAGGAGGAGCTGTCGAGACTATGTCAAAACTAACACTAAATCGTCCAAGGGCGGAGCATATCCTCTTTGTGACGGTCATTGTGCTCTTTTATGCCTTGACCTACCACCCCGATATACATGAGACCTCCAACCACACCTTTTTATTTTTAGAAAGTTTATTTAGCGGCAATCTTCTCGATTTTTATAACTATGTCGACTCCCGTCCGATGGAGCTTTATTATCTCAACACCGCTAACTACAACATTGTGGTCTACCTCTTGTTCGGTCTGTGGCAGCTGCCGCTGTATATCGTGACAAAACTATTTTCCCTGCCGATGGATGAATATCTTTTTATGACCTACACCAAGGCGCTGTGTGCACTTTTCTATCTCGGCTGTGGCTATATGGTGAAAAAGCTCGGCGTGAAACTCTCGTTAGGTGAGCAACAATCAAGCGTTGCGGCGCTTTTTTTCCTCTTTAACCCCATCGCCTTTTTCTCACCGATCATTATGGGGCAGTATGACAGTATAGGTCTGTTCTTTATATTATTGGCGCTGTACTACTATCTCAACGGTGACATGAAGAGGTTTGCGCTGTTTATGGGGGTCGGTGGTGTCTTTAAGTTTTTTGCCTTCCTTGTTTTCCTGCCGTTACTGTTGATCAAAGAAAAACGGATGGTCAAAATTTTGATCTACTCACTTATCAGCCTGATCCTATACCTACCGACAACGCTGTTATTTCTCGGCAGGATGGCCGGCTCATCCGTCTTTTTAGGGTTGATATTCGAGCGGTTTTTATCGAGCACCCTGCCGGTGGGATTTGCCGATATTTCAATCTTTTTGCTGATCTATACCACCCTGTGCTTTTACAGTTTTATGCGCAAAAAGAGTGAAGATCAGGTCTATATGAGCGTCTACATACCGCTCTTAGTCTTTGGGCTGCTACTCTTTAGCATCGACTGGCATCCACAGTGGTTTTTATATCTGATGCCGTTTTGTGTGCTGACCACCTTTTTGCAGAAAAACCGCATCCCTTGGTGGCTGGTGGATATCATCATGTGTTTTGGTTTTTTCTTCACCTGTTTTATCGAGTTCCCAAACCAGACGGGGGCAAACATCTTTGCCGGTCCCGGACTGTTGCTGGAGAGGATAACCGGCATCGGATGGCACACCGCACCGAGCCTTCAGCCGGTGGGGTATTTTATCGCGCTTGTGCCGGAGTTGCTTCAGATTGTACCGCTCTGTCTGTCGGCATCACTGCTTGTAAACATGGCGTTCAAACTGCCCGTTCAAGGGATGTCGGTCGGTGATAAACTATCGGACGGTGAGGAATATGACAAAATATCGCACCGCCTTGTCGGATATACTATATTTATAGTAGGGCTCGGACTCTGTTGGTTGGTGCCGTCCGTCTTTGAATATCTCAACGCATTTAATATCGTATAACGGGAGGTTTTATTTGAAACATCTACTCTGTTTTTTGTTCTCGCTCCTCGCCATCTTTGCTTTTTTGCTCGGGAGTATACTTTTTGTCGCCGACCATCGCTCCTTTTATCCCGAGCAGTATGAAAAAAACAACACGACAGAATATACCGGCATGTCGATAGAGGACCTGACCGCCGCAAGTGACGCTCTGTTGGACTACATGTTCGACCGCCGCGACGACATCTCGATAGTCCTACCGGTGGACGGAGTAGAGCGCGAGATCTTTGACGAGAGGGAAACTCAGCATATGGTGGACGTGAAGGAGCTGTTTTTGCTTACCATCAACTTATTTTATATCTGCGCCGCGCTCGCGGTGCTCGGTATGGGATTTATCTTGTTTCGTTACAAGAAAGAGGGGCTATTCATCCTCGCCAAGATGTACAACGTCGCCGCCGTCGTCTTTGTGGTGGTGACGGCGCTTCTCGGTGCGTTTATCGCCTTTAACTTCAACATGTTTTGGACGATTTTTCACCAGCTTATCTTCACCAACGACCTCTGGCTGCTGGACCCTAATGTCAGCATAATGATAAACATGTTTCCCTCCGACTTTTTCTTCGCGATGGTGACAAACATTCTTATCGCGTTTGTCGGTGCGGTGGTAGTGGCGTTTTTATCATTTAACATACCGAAATTCATTACAAAGAAAGGGAAAAACAAGGCATGAAGTTCTATAACCACGATTTTAACGAGGTGCTGAATAATCTCAAAAGTTCCTCACAGGGTTTGTCTAAGGCCGAGGCGGAAAAACGCCTTGCCCAAAACGGTGCTAATCGATTAAAGGAGGCGGAAAAGGCCTCGCTACTCACCCGATTTGTAAAACAACTTGCCGAGCCGATGACTTTGGTATTAATCGGCGCGGCGATAGTGTCCGGCGTGACCAACATCATGGCAGGGGAGCTACACGCCGACATATTTATTATACTTGTAGTTGTATTAATTAACGCTATACTCGGGGTATATCAAGAGAGCAAGGCGGAACAGGCGATAGAGGCACTCAAGAGCATGACCGCCGACACCTGCCGTGTCATACGTGACGGCGCGCCCAGTGACATCAAGAGTGAAGATTTAGTGGTCGGTGATATACTGTTGGTCGAGGCGGGGGACTCTCTGCCGGCCGATGGGCGAATCATCGAGTGCGCCGGACTGCAGATTGAGGAGGCGGCATTGACCGGCGAGAGTCTTGCGGTGACCAAGACGCAGGAGCCATTATCGGCAAAGAGTGATGCCGAGGTGCCACTCGGTGACCGCAAAAACATGGTCTATAGCGGTTCTGTCGCGGTATTTGGCCGTGGACGTGCCGTCGTTACCGCCACCGGAATGGACACCGAGATGGGTCGCATAGCCGGTGCGCTCAGTGGCGAGGAGGAGGACAAGACCCCGCTACAGAAAAAACTGCACCACCTTTCAAAAATCCTCACCTTTGCGGTGCTCGGTATCTGTGGCTTTATCTTTGCGTTTAATCTCATAACCGCCGAGAGTATCAACTCCGAAATACTTCTCGATACCTTTATGGTGGCGGTCAGTCTTGCTGTGGCGGCGATACCGGAGGGGCTTGCGACGGTGGTGACGGTGGTGCTGGCAATCGGTGTCACCAATATGTCAAAGCAAAATGCGGTTATTCGCAAGCTCACGGCGGTGGAGACACTCGGCTGTGCACAGATAATTTGTAGCGACAAGACCGGCACGTTGACACGCAACAAGATGACGGTGGTGGAACAACAACTCGCCGACGATAAGTTTTTGGCAAAGGTCATGGCAATATGCAGTGATGCGGAGCTGGGCGAGGATGGCGAGGCGGTGGGAGAGCCGACAGAGTGTGCTCTCGTCAACTATGCCAAGGTGAACGGGATTGACAAGGGGGAACTATCTCGCACCAACCCACGTGTCGGCGAGGCGCCGTTTGAGAGCGTGCGCAAGATGATGTCGGTGGTGAGCGAGGAGCAGGGTGAGTTTGTCATCTACACCAAAGGTGCAACCGACTCGGTGCTTGAGCGATGTGTATCGGTATTTCGTGATGGTGAGGTCCTGCCGATGACGCAGACCTTGCGCGCCGAGATTGAGGCAAAGAACAAGGACATGGCGGACAGGGCACTGCGTGTGCTCGCCGGTGCATACCGCAAGGTGAGCGAAAAACCGACCGATTTTTCCGCCGAGGCTTTAGAAAAAGAGCTGATTTTTGTCGGACTGTCCGGCATGATTGATCCGGTGCGTGACGAGGTTATACCGGCAGTTGCAAGCTGTCGCGAGGCAGGCATACGGCCGATAATGATTACCGGTGACCACATCGACACGGCGGTAGCGATCGCAAAACAGATAGGTATCATCGACAGTGCCGACGGTGCGATAACCGGCGCCGAGCTCGATAAAATAAGCGACCAAGATTTTTATGAGTCGGTGGAACGATTTGGCGTCTATGCGAGGGTTAAGCCGGAGAATAAGACGCGCATAGTCTCAACACTAAGAAAGCGCGGTTATATCGTGGCCATGACCGGCGACGGCGTGAACGATGCGCCAAGCATTAAAAAGGCGGATATCGGCATAGGCATGGGAATCACCGGCACCGACGTGACCAAAAATGTCGCCGACATGGTCTTGGCGGACGACAACTTCGCTACCATTGTCGGGGCGGTCAAGGAGGGTCGACGGATATACAACAATATCCGCAAGGCGATACAGTTCCTTTTAGCCTCCAACCTGTCGGAGGTGGTGAGCATATTCATCGCGACACTTCTCGGGTTCACTATATTAAAGCCGGTGCACCTACTTTTTATCAACCTTATTACCGACACCTTTCCGGCGCTCGCCCTCGGCATGGAGCCGTCGGAAAACGACGTGATGAAGAAGAGCCCGCGCTCGCCGAAAGAGAGCATTTTTGCAGGCGGACTTGGCCCAAATGTGATCTTTCAGGGTGTCATGGTCTCGATATTGACACTGTTTGCCTATTTCCTTGGGCATTTTCTTGACAGCGGCGTATGGGAGGTAGCCTCCAGTGAACTCGGCATGACCATGGCGTTTTTAACCATGAGCATGTCGGAGGTCTTTCACAGCCTCAATATGCGCAGTCTGGACAAGAGTATCTTTAGCCTCAAAAAGCAGAATAAGTTCCTTTGGCTTGCCATGGGCGCGAGCTTTTTCCTGACTGCACTGGTGGTGTTTGTGCCGCCGTTTGCGAGCGCATTCGGCATACTTCCGGTCACCATTGTCCAGTTTGCACTGTCGGTGGGTATAGCACTTTTGGTCATACCGATTGTGGAGGTGGCGAAGTTTATCGCAAGGGCCGTCAAGCAAGAAGCAAAGGCATAAAATTTTTGTGACGGCGTGTCGGCGGACACTTTAGATTTGCCGGTGATTTTAAGCCATGTTTTTCGTCAATACTAACCCTACAAGATACGATTTAGGGTGACGGTGAGAGGACGAAAAAGAGATATAGTCGGGGGTACAAAGGTCGACATGACCTGCGCAAATCCTGCCCCGATGTTGGTGAAGTTCAGCCTGCCGATAGTTGTCGGGCTGGTGTTCACACAGCTGTATAATATGACCGATGCCACCATTGCAGGCTATCTTGTCGGTGGCGACTCGGTGGCGGCGATAGGGGCTTGCAGTGCGCTGTATGTTCTGCTCTTTGGGCTTGTTACGGCGCTCAATCAGGGCTATTCCATCGTTGTAGCCCGTCTTTTCGGCGATAAATCCCCACGAATGATAAAAAAGGCGAGCGCGATAATATTCGGCTATAATGCCGTCGGCACGGTGCTGTTCACCGCCTGTGGATGGTTGCTGACCACGCCTATACTAAAACTGTTTGGGACACCCACCGAGCTGTTAGACTCTTCGACCCGATACCTGACTACCGTGTTGTTAGGTATCGGGTTTTGTTCGTTCTATTACATGTTTGCCTGCATTATTACGGCATTGGGAAACAGTCGAGTGCCGCTTTATTTTCTACTACTCGGACTGGTCTGCAACATTGGTTTCAGTCTGTTATTTATGGGTGTATTCTCGCTCGGTGTGTTTGGTGCGGCACTCGGGACACTGACGGCTCAGGCGGTCGTTGCATTATTAATAATAATGTATACCGTCAAAAACTATCGGCAGTATATCGGTTTTTTTTACGGGTTTAACCCCTACCGCTCACCGTTAGCGCGTGAAATACTCTATAGCGGACTGTGCATGGCACTTGTCAACTCGACTATTGCGCTGGGCACCGTCGCGACACAGCCTGCAATTAATCATCTCGGTGCGAGCTATGTCGCGGGATACTCCGTCGCTCGACGCATATTCGTGCTGTTTTCACAACCGATGGTCGCACTCTCGCTCGCCATGACCACCTTTGTGGGGCAAAATTATGGGGCAGGAAAGTATCGCCGCATAGGAAAAGGGGTTAACAATGCACTTATCGTCTGCCTTATCTTAGGATTGGGCGGATTGGTGCTTTATATTTTCGGTCATGACATAGCGCAGTTGTTGTCGGGACATAGTGATGTTGAGGTCACGAGCAATGCGTTCACCGCCGTGAGATGGACCGCGCCATTTTTAGTGTTTTTCGGTATTTCAAGCGTGCTTAAATCCTCTTTGCAGGCGTTGCAGTGCCGAAAAGATACCCTTAAAGTGTCACTCATAGAACTGCTCTTGCGCAGTGTAGCGGTTGTTTTTTTTGCCAAAACACTCGGTTTTGTCGGGATAGTTGCGGTTGAGCCGATACTGTGGGTTTTGACAGGCGGTGTGCTCTTCGGTGTGTGGCGACGCAAAAACATTGCCAAAACCACATGAATTTAAAGCGGCTTTATCATTTAATTTTTAACTATTCAAAAAAAATACTTGACAAAACATATTCTATGTGATATTATTTGGCTGTAAGGTGGTTAGTTGGTTGAGTAACTAACCATGAAACATAAGATAGGGTAGAAGGTTTGAAGATTGATACAAATTCCGCCGAACCGATTTTCATGCAGATTGCAAGGCAGATTGAGGGGGCGATATTTACGGGAGTTTATCGAGAGGGTGATCGAATACCGTCCACCAACGAAATGTCGGTACTGCTTAGCATTAATCCCCAGACGGTGCTAAAAGGTATGACCATTCTGGTGGGGGAGGACATTATCTACAAAAAACGAGGTCTCGGCATGTACGTCTGTGAAGGGGCACTGAGCAGGATACACGCTAAACGGCTAACCGGTTTTTGTGAAAAATACATTATTCCTGCGACAACGGAGGCGAAGTCCCTCGGGATAGATAGACAGGAGTTAATAGCGATGATTGAAAGGGAGTACAGCGATGAACATACAAGATAGCATACGAGTTGAAGGTGTGACAAAGGTATACGGCAATACAGTTGCACTATGCAATGTCGATATTACGTTTAAAAAAGGCAAGATCTATGGACTGCTCGGTCGCAACGGTGCCGGCAAGAGCACACTTTTAAAACTCATTACAAACCGAGCTTTTGCAAGCGAGGGCAACGTGTTTATAAACGGCGAGTCGGTCACGGAAAATCCTCGGATACGAGAGTGGCTGTTTTATATGACGGAGGAGAATTTCTACGGCAACATAAAGCTAAAAAAGATACTGCACACCACCGCCGAGTTTTATCCAGGTTTTGACCTGCAAAAGGCATTGAAATACTGTGACGAGTTCGGCATAGACATCAGCAAAAAGTTCTCGGCACTCTCCACCGGCTATAAAAATATATTAAAGCTGATAATAACGCTCTGCCAAGACCTGCCCTATCTTATCTTTGACGAGCCGGTGGTTGGGTTGGATGCATACCACCGTGAGCTGTTCTACCGTCTTTTGATGGAGTGTTACGGCGAGGGGGAGCGGACGATTATCCTCGCGACACACCTTATCGAGGAGGTGCAGTCCATAGTGGAGGATGTTGTCGTTGTGGACAAGGGGAAAGTTCTTCTTTTTGACAGTGTGGAGAATTTGACCTCAAAAGGATACAGCGTTGCCGGCACACCACAAGCGGTCAACGAGTTTATTAAAGGGAAAAATGTTGTCGACCGTGAGAGTATAAGCGGCATGGAGATAGCGTATATAATGGGAGAGGGTCTGCCGAGCGATGCCCCGCAAAATCTCACCTTCTCCACACTGAATCTGCAAAAAATCTTTGTAAAGCTGACAGGAGGTAGCGAGCATGAATAAGTATTTAAAAATTGCAAGGTATGAGGTAGGTACCATGATACTGGCCTTTGGGGTATACTATTTTGTGCTAATTGCGATAACGACGGTGGTGGACACCGGCTTCACCATTATGATCTATGACGGTGTGCGGCAAAGTGAGGCGGTGATGGGGTTCGAAATAATCTTCTCCACCCTTATTTTCGTCGGCATCACCGGTTCACTCGGGTTTTTAGAGGATTTTAAGTTTTTAATGCAGAACTGCTTTACCCGACGGGAGATATTCACCTCACAACTACTGTTCTTTCTATTCGTCTCGATAATCATGTCGGCTATTAATATACTGCTGTTGAGCTTGTCAGAGTTTGGGGTGTTACGATTTACCAGCACGTTTAATTATATGTACGGTCATAATCTCAACATTTTCACCGAGATGGTGCTAATGATAGTAACATCGCTGGCCGTCGTGACCTTTTTCTATGCAATGACCATCCTGTTTTATCGTTTTGATAAGCGTAAGGTGGGCATTACCCTCGCGCTGTGTGTCGTGGGTCTGGTCACGCTTATCACCGTAGTGTTGCGAAACCTGCCAAGTGATATGCTGATAAAAGTAGCTGAGTTTTTCCTTGCTCTGTTCGGGTTTGCGGGCGATGATGTCAATATCCTAAACCCGATAGCAACCTTTTTGGTTATAATATTGATTAACTGCACCATATCATGGCTGTTGATAAGGCGCACCGAGCTGAA
>CAYJMO010000036.1:0-19765 GCA_964371365.1 uncultured Oscillospiraceae bacterium | reverse complement strand
TTTTTACAAATTCATCGAATAAAAATCCGGTGTCGAGCGGTCCTGCCGATGCCTCGGGATGAAACTGAACGGATCGAACGTTGGGTTTTTTGTAGATAATCCCCTCACAGGTCTTGTCGTTTACATTCTCAAACCACAAACCCGCACGCTCGGTATCTATGCTGTCGTTGCAGACGGCGTACCCGTGATTTTGGCTTGATATATACACTCTGCCGGTGGTCAAATCTTTGACCGGTTGATTTGCCCCTCGGTGACCAAAAGTCAACTTTTGGGTTTTAAATCCATTAGCCAACGCTAAAAGTTGATGACCGAGACAGATTCCGAAAATGGGTATGTCGCTTTCATAGATATCTTTAAGGTTGCTTATTATCTCGGTGTTTTCGGCAGGGTCTCCGGGTCCGTTGGATAGCATCACGCCATCCGCACCCACACTATATATATCCGTAATTGTGCTCGTTGCAGGCAAAACGTGCACATCACAACCGCGATTTACAAGCTCTCTGACAATGTTTCGCTTATATCCGAAGTCGAGCAAAGCGACGGTATGTTTCTTATGCTCTGTTTTGTATAGTTTAGGTGACTTTACACCGACGGCCTTTACCGCTGCGATTATTTTATACGCCTTCACAGGGTCTAAATCCATCAACTTCGGGTCTGTCGATGTGATTATACCGTTCATTACACCGTTCTTGCGTATTATCTTTGTTAACGCTCGGGTGTCTATATCGTATAGTCCGACAATGTTATTGGTCGCTAAAAAGGTGTCAATATCCCCTTCACTGCGAAAGTTTGAGGGATTCTGACACCTGTGCTTTACAATATATGCCGATGCACCTATTGAACTGCTCTCAAGGTCACCGGATATAACGCCGTAGTTGCCTATGAGAGGAAATGTTTGAAGCACTATCTGACCATGATAACTGGGGTCGGTCAATGTTTCAAGGTAGCCGGTCATCCCCGTAGTAAAGACAACCTCACCTATAATGTCGCCGTTGGCACCAAACCCCTTGCCCTCAAAAATTATGCCGTTTTCAAGTATAAGATATCTGCGGTTATTCATCCCTGTCTCCCTTATATATTTATTCATTGCTAATTTTCATACATTCTCAATATCCCCTCGGCGACGGCTCGTCTTGTCACTCTGCTGTCCATCGCCTCCCGTTCGATGTGTTTGTGAGCCTCGTCCTCTGTCATGTTGAGATAAGATATTAACAGGCTTTTCGCCCTTGATACAATCTTGATGTCCTCAATTTTTTCGACCAACTTTGTGTTTTCTTTTTGAATCTTTCGCATCCTGTTATGCGCCACCTTTGCAAGCTTTAGGGAAAACCACAACATACTTTTGTTGATAGGTTTTGCAAGAGTGATGACACCGTCATCCTCGACAAGGCTGGATACCTCTTCATAGTAGTCGCTTTTTACGATGAGGATAACCTGGCTTATTTCCTTTGAGATGATGTGGCGAGAGAGTCGCTCGCCCGATTCATCCCTTAGCGGAGAATTGATTATAACTAAATCGAAATCCTGATCTGAAATAATGCGCCTTGCCTGTTGTCCGGTCGAGGTGGTAACTATTCTTTCTACCGCGAACTCCTTTATAATTCCTGATAAAAATTCCGTTCCCTTATCCGATGCAGAAACTATCAATGCGCTTTCGATATCCTCACCTCCCCTCAATATCTTGCGTTAAAAAGCTTTAATAAAGACTGAAATAATTCTCGGCGATATAACTTTCTTTATCCTTTGCAGCGTTGTATCTTTCGCATTGCAGGCCTTTTTCATGCGCTATGGCATTTAACAGCTGCGCCCCTACTGTGGCTGAGACAAACGCGGAGTTTGTACCGAGCGGTATTGCCTCCTGCAAAGATTGCGGCAGCTGTCTTTCACCTTTAACCTCTGACAGAGCAAGATTGTTTTGAATTCCGTAAAGTCCCGCCGCTAAAATAAGTGCAAACGCAAGATACGGATTGATGGTACAGTCCGGTGAGCTGAGCTCGATTAACATCTTTTCGTTGTTTTTTTCCACAATTTTTACAAACGGATTGGCACGGCTGTCCTCATTGCACGCAACACAGGGTATACCCTGTGTATCCAGCCTATCGTATGAGTTTACGGTCGGATTTAAAAACATGGTAATCTGCACGGCCTTTTTGATTATCCCGGCGACAAAACTATCCGCCTTTTTGACAAAATCCTCTCTTGATGCTCCGGAGATAGATATGTTCAGTCTAAGTCCACTTCCCGCCTTGTCTTTTAACGGTTTTGGCATGAAGGAGGCGTAAAGCCCGTTTCTCGCGGAGATAGCCTTCACCACCGACTTAAAGGTTAAAAAATTATCCGCGGCATTTAATGCGTCGCTGTACTTAAAGTCAATTTCATTCTGCCCCGGACCCTTTTCGTGGTGCGAAACCATCGGTTGCAAGCCCATCTCCTCAAGATTTAGGCATATCTCACGTCGAATGTTTTCACCCTTGTCGAGCGGTGCAATGTCGCAGTATCCGCCAAAATCCAGTGTGTTGTAGGTGGGCTCGCCGCCCTCATCGGTTTTAAAAAGATAAAACTCACAGTCGGTGCCTATTTTACAACGAAGTCCTCGACTTTCAAAGTCCCTTAAAACATTTTTCAGTATCAATCGGCTGTCGACAAAGCAATCATTTCCGTTAACGTCCTTGATATCACAGTAAAAACGCACCACCCTACCCGGACCCGGTCTCCAAGGGAGGACGGTCAAGGTCGTCGGGTCGGGGAAGAGCAAAGGGGTGCTCTCCTCAAAACCCTTTATTGCACTTCCTTTAAGAACAACCCCCTTTTCAAAGGCGTCGGCAAGCTCGTCTGCCATGATCGAGATGTTTTTGTGCACACCAAACGGATCGCAAAACCCCAAGCGAATGAATTTTACATCGTTTTCATTTATAAATTCCAATACATCGTTAACAGTGTTATTCATCTCTATCGGCTCCTTAATTATAGTTTAATATAGCTCTCGCGGTCCGGTCCCAGCGAAACGTATTTTATTGGGCAGTCCATCTGTTTTTCGATGTATCGGATATAATCCACCGCTGATTTTGGCAGTTCTTCAAGCGTTCTGCATCCCGATATGTCACAGCCAAATCCCTCCATGTATTCATACACCGGCTTCGCCTTTGCCAGTGCATCCCCTGTCGGGAAATCGTTGGTTATCACGCCGTCTATCTCGTACGCGGTGCAAACCGGTATTTTTTTAAGGTAGCTCAATATATCGAGTTTAGTCAGTGCTATCTGTGTTGCGCCCTGCATCTGCACGCCGTAGCGTGATGCTACGACATCAAAGCCGCCTACACGCCGTGGTCTGCCGGTAGCGGCACCGAACTCACTGCCCACACCGCGAAGCTCATCCGCCTCACTGCCGAAAAGTTCTGCGGTGAACGGACCCTCACCAACACAGCTGGAGTACGCTTTCATGATCCCTATTGTCTCTTCTAATTTAACGCCCGGGATGCCTGCTCCTATCGGAGCGTATGCCGCAAGAGTTGAGGAGGATGAGGTGTAAGGATATATTCCAAAGTCGATATCACGAAGTGCACCGAGCTGTGCCTCAAACATGATATTCTTATTTTCTTTTATCGCTTTTGTCAGATAGACTGTCACATCGGTGACATAAGGTATGAGTTGTTTTGCACTCTGCATGAGTCGCTCAAAAACCTCGTCGGGAACAAGCGGCTCGGTGTCATAGCCACTTAGCATGATATTTTTCCATTCCACGATGTCGATTATCTTCTCTTTAAGGGTAGCCTCATCGAAAAGGTCGGAAAAGCGCAGTGTTTTCTTTAAAAATTTATCGGCATATACCGGCGCGATGCCTCGTCTTGTCGATCCAAACTTTTTGTCCTGCAACCTATCCTCTTCAAGGCAATCCTGTAGGACGTGATATGGCATACAGATGGTTGCTCTGTTGCTGATCTTAAGATTTTCCGGTGTTATTTTTATGCCGTTTTCGGTGAGTGATTTGATTTCCTTGCAAAGGTGTTCCACGTCCACAACCATTCCGTTACCCATTATGTTGACGGTGGTTTCACGCAGTATACCGGACGGTAGCAGGTTTAAAATAAATTTTCCGCGTTCGTTTATCACGGTGTGTCCGGCATTATTTCCACCCTGATACCGACATATGACATCATAATCACTCGAGAGTAGGTCCACCATTCTACCCTTGCCCTCGTCACCCCAGTTTGTCCCAACTATTGCGGTTATCATCTTAACTTCCTTTCATGAATAAATATATATTCTTCTATTTTACCATCTTTTTAATTAAATTTCAAATATTTTCTTAAAACTCTGATAGATATACATCCACCTCTTTTGCGCATTTTATTCCATCCGCAACCGCCCACACAACAAGTGACTGTCCCCTTTTCATATCTCCACAGGCAAACACACCGTCTATGTCCGTTTTGTATGAAGTGCTAAGTCTATCCGGCATCACAACACCCTTGGATGAATATTCCTCATGTCCCACAAATCCGGCGGCTATCAACAGCAGGTCGGCATCGTACGTTTGCTGTGTGCCATCCACCTCACAAAGTTTTCCGTCTTTAAACTCGACACCGATTGTTATAACTCCTACAATGCTGTTATCCTTTTCGATTATCTCCTTTATTGTGGTCTGATATATCCGTGGGTCGTTGCCGAAAACCTCTATCGCCTCCTGCTGACCATAGTCTGTTAAACAAACCTTTGGCCACTGCGGCCATGGGTTGGATTCAAGACGTTCATCAGGTGCTTTGGGCATCATTTCAATCTGCACCACCGATCTTGCACCGTGCCTGACTGCTGTGCCGACACAGTCGTTGCCGGTGTCGCCACCACCGAGAACTATTACATTTTTTCCGTTGGCATCGATATACTTTTTGTCGGCAAGATTGCTATCAATAAGACTTTTTGTTGTGCTTGTTAAAAAATCCACCGCAAAATGAACACCGTTCACATTTCTGTTTTTTATCGAGAGGTCACGGGCTTTTTTTGCGCCACAACAAAGGATGACTGCATCAAATTCTTTTTGCAACTTATTGAGCTTAAGGTTTTTTCCGAAATCGGAGTTGGGAATAAATGCTATACCCTCCGCCTTCATTAGCTCAATTCGACGGTCAATAATTTTTTTGTCTAACTTCATGTTGGGTATACCGTACATCAACAGACCGCCAAACCTGTCGTCACGCTCAAAGACGCTCACGTTGTGACCACGTCTGTTAAGTCGCTGTGCAACCGCAAGTCCGGCAGGTCCGGAACCGATTATCGCCACTTTTTTATCACTTCGTACCGACGGTGGGTCCGGCAACATGTCCCCGTTTGCAAAGCCCTGTTCTATTAAAAAAAGTTCGTTGTCACGGATGGTAACTGCATCGCCGGTGCTATCCATACCGTTTATGCATGCCTTTTCACACAGTGCCGGACATACTCTACCGGTAAACTCGGGGAAACAGCTCGTTTTCAGCAGCCTCGATAGTCCGTGAGAAAACCTGCCGTTATATATCTCGTCGTTCCACTCCGGTATGAGGTTATTCAGCGGGCAACCGGTCACCATGCCGGCAAGCGGCAAAGCAGAACCGCAAAAAGGAACGCCGCAGTTCATACACCTCGCGCCTTGTTTTTTACGTTCCTCCACCGAGTTTATGTTATAAAATTCGTCATAGTTTTTTATCCGCTCGCTAACCGAGATACGAACATTGCCGTTCCTCTCATATTCTAAAAAACCGGTTGGCTTTCCCATAGAATAAACTCCTTTTCTGTCTATTGTGCAAGCGAGGCTGTAAATGCTTGCATGACCGCCTCTTCCTGTGATGAACCTTTTTTCTTAAAGTCATCTATCAGCTTTAACATCTCCATATACCTGTTTGGCACAATCTTTTTAAAGCTTGGCAGATACTCTTCAAAGTTATCTAAAATCCTTTTGGCTAACGCAGAGGACGTTTCACTGTAATGCTTTTCTATAAGAGTTTTCAGCTCGGCTTTATCCTGTCGATCGACGATCTCTTCCATGCTAACAAATTCCTTGTTAAGCTTTAGATATAGCTCACGTTTTTCGTCCAGCACATATGCAATTCCGCCGCTCATTCCTGCGGCAAAGTTTTTGCCGGTTTCACCGAGTATAACTGCCTTTCCGCCGGTCATGTATTCAAGACCGTGATCGCCACATCCCTCGACTACACACACACAGCCGGAGTTGCGCACCATAAATCGCTCTCCCGCAATGCCGTTTATATAACTCTCTCCCGAGGTTGCACCATAAAAGGCAACGTTGCCGACTATAATGTTATCCTCTGCCGTAAAGCTACTTTTTTGTGGAGGAAAAACAACAATTTTTCCGCCCGAGAGACCTTTTCCGAGATAGTCGTTCGCATCCCCCTCCAACCGCATGGTAAGCCCTTTGGGGATAAACGCTCCGAACGATTGCCCCACACCGCCAACGCAGTTGAGTGTATATGTGTCGTCAGCGAGCGTGCCACCGTGCTTTTGCGTTATCTCAGAGCCGAGGATGGTCCCCACTGTCCTGTTTATGCTGGAGAGTCTAACGCTCTCGGCATGAGAAGTGCCGCTTTCGATAGCGTTTTTAAAGCTTTTTAGCAATGTCGACTCGTCCACCGTCTCGGATAGCTTGAAATCAAAGTTATCATTCGGATTATGAAGTCGCTGTGCGTGATCCGCATATTTGGTGGAGATAATCCTATTCATGTCTACAAGCTCGGCACGTCGTGTAACCTTTTTATCCTTTTCCTTTATAAGGTCGGTTCTGCCGATAAGCTCATCGAGAGTCCTCACACCAAGCCTTCCCATAATTTCGCGCAGTTCTTCGGCAATAAACCTCATAAAATTCTCTACATACTCCGGCCTGCCCTTAAATCGTTTCCTGAGACATTCGTTCTGGGTGGCAATACCGACAGGACATGTGTCGAGGTTGCACACCCTCATCATCATACATCCCATAGCCACAAGCGGCGCGGTGGCAAAACCGAACTCTTCGGCACCGAGTATCGCGGCAATCGCGACATCACGTCCGCTCATTAGTTTGCCATCGGCCTCTATTATCACACGTGAGCGCAGTCCGTTTTGTATAAGTGTCTGGTGCGTCTCGGCTACACCGAGTTCCCACGGCAGTCCGGCATCTAAAATAGAGCTAAGCGGTGCGGCGCCCGTTCCACCGTCGTAACCCGAGATAAGTATTACCGAGGCACCCGCCTTTGCAACACCTGCGGCTATGGTGCCGACACCGGCTTCCGAGACGAGTTTTACCGAAATTCTTGCGTTGCGGTTGGCGTTTTTAAGGTCATAAATCAACTGTGCCAAATCCTCAATGGAATAGATATCGTGGTGAGGTGGCGGTGATATAAGCGACACTCCGGGGGTGGAATGTCTTGTTTTAGCTACCCATGGGTAGACCTTTGCACCGGGCAGGTGTCCTCCCTCGCCGGGTTTTGCGCCCTGTGCCATCTTGATTTGTATCTCCCTTGCGGACAGCAGATACTCCGATGTGACTCCGAAACGACCGGAGGCAACCTGTTTTATAGCACTGTTTTTTTCCGTCCCAAGACGTGTCGGCTCCTCACCACCCTCGCCGGAATTTGATTTTCCGCCGAGGCGATTCATCGCAACCGCCATACATTCGTGGGCTTCTTTAGAGATTGAACCGTAAGACATTGCGCCGGTTTTAAACCGTTTGACAATCTCGTCAACCGGCTCGACTTCGTCTATCGATATCGGAGTTGCCTTGTCAAAATTAAAGGCGAGAAGACCGCGAAGTGTGTGCGGCTTGTGCTCATCATCGACCATGGCAGTATATTCTTTAAAACGACGGTAGTCACCGCCTTGCACCGCCTGCTGTAAAGCAATTATGGTGGCAGGGTTATAAAGGTGATCCTCCTTGTCGTCACCGGTGCGAAGTCTTAAAAACCCGGTGCTGTCCAGGGTGTTATCCACCCCGAGCTCTAAGGGATCAAAGGCGCTTGAATGCTTGAACTCAATACCCTCCTCAATCTCCGAGAGACCTATTCCCTCAACTCGAGAGACGGTGTTGGTAAAATATTTTTCGATGACCTGTTTGTCGATACCGACAGCTTCAAATATCTGTGCCGATTGATAGGATTGCAATACCGAAATACCCATCTTTGCCGACACCTTTACAATTCCGTGGAGCACGGCGTGGTTATAGTCCTGTATTGCGGTGTAAGGGTCTTTGTCTAAAACCTTCTCCTCGATCAGTTCCTCGATACACTCATGTGCCAGATAGGGGTTTATTGCACGTGCGCCATAGCCGAGCAGGGTGGCAAATTGATGAACATCACGCGGTTCGGCGCTCTCTAAAACTATTGAGACTGCTGTGCGTTTTTTTGTTCTTATTAAATATTGCTCCATTGCCGAAACTGCAAGCAGTGAGGGGATTGCAACATGATTTTCGTCTATCCCCCTGTCGGACAGGATGATGATATTAGCTCCCTTTTTGTATGCCCTGTCACAGTTGACAAAAAGATCTTCTATCGCCTGTTCAAGTGACGTGTTTTTGTAGTAGCATATCGACACCGTGTCGGTCTTAAAACCTTTGCCGTTTAGGTTCTTTATCTTGATCAAATCGGTGCCGGAAAGGATAGGGTTTTGAATTTCAAGCACCCTGCAGTTTTCGGCACTCTCGCTGAGAAGATTGCCGTCGGAGCCGAGATAGACCGTCGTGTCGGTAACAATCTCCTCCCGAAGCGAGTCTATAGGTGGGTTTGTCACCTGTGCGAACATCTGTTTAAAATACCGGAAAAGCGGCTGATGTTTTTCCGACAACACGGCAAGCGGTATATCCGTTCCCATCGACGCCGTTGCCTCGATGCCGCTTTTTGCCATAGGCAGAATAACCTGCTTTACATCCTCATAGGTATAGCCGAAAACCTTGTACAATTTCTCGCGAAACGCCTTGTCATACACGGATACTTTTTTATTCGGCAGCTCTAAATCTTTTAGCGAGATAAGATTTCTATCTATCCACTCGCCGTAGGGTTTTTGCTTTGCATAGGTGCTTTTCAGCTCCTCATCAGACACGACCTTTTTGTTCACCGTATCAACAAGCAACATTTTTCCGGGTTGAAGTCGGGATTTGTTGACAATGTTCTCGGCGGGGATGTCCAACACTCCCACCTCGGAGGATAGTATGAGCATGTTATCTTTTGTGATATAGTATCTTGAGGGTCGCAGACCGTTCCTATCTAACACGGCGCCCATTATATCACCATCCGAGAAGAGAATTGCGGCAGGCCCGTCCCACGGTTCCATCATGGTAGCATAGTAGTGATAAAAATCCTTTTTATTTCTATCCATATAGGGGTCGTTTTTCCAGGGTTCCGGTATCGCCATCATAACGGCAAGCGGAAGATCGACACCATTCATGTATAGAAATTCAAGTGTGTTGTCAAGCATTGCCGAGTCGGAGCCCTCACAATCAATTATCGGCAAAACCTTGCTCATTTCATCGCCCATAATGTTAGAAAAAAGAGTTTCCTCTCTTGCCAACATGCGATCGGCGTTGCCTCTTATTGTGTTAATCTCGCCGTTGTGAAGAATTACCCTGTTCGGGTGCGCCCTCTCCCAGCTCGGGTTAGTGTTGGTGGAAAATCTCGAGTGCACCATGGCGATGGAGCTTATATAAGAATTGTCTTGTAAATCAAGATAAAATTTTCGTAGTTGTCCTACCAAAAACATTCCTTTATATACTATTGTACGCGAAGAAAGGCTTGGTATATAGCTGTTTTTTGAACTGTGCTCAAACTCACGACGAATTATATAAAGCCTGCGGTCGAAATCAACCCCCTGTTTTAGGTTTTGAGGTCTTTTGATAAAACATTGCTCTATACATGGCATCTTCTCTACAGCACGGATGCCGAGCACACCCGGATCGGTGGGAACTGCACGCCACCCTAAAACCATCACCCCCTCTTTTTGGGCAATGATCTCAAACATCTTTTTTTCCTGCTTCCTTTTTTGAGGGTTGGTGGGCAGGAAAAACATCCCGATACCATAGTCACGTTCAGCGCCGATATCAAACCCCAGATCAAGTCCTGAGAAAAACCTGTGTGAAATCTGGACTAATATACCAACCCCGTCACCGGTTTCACCGAGAGCATCCTGACCTGCCCTGTGCTCTAACTTCTCTACAATGGATAGAGCGTTTGAAACAACCTCATGACTTTTTTGCCCATCAATTGATACCACAGCACCTATACCGCAGGCGTCGTGTTCAAACCTTTTATCATAAAGCGTGTTTGTCATATTATATAACCTCCAAAAAAATAAGAGTCCGAACGCAAATAAATACATTACAATAATGCATTACGTTCATGACTCCATTGTCAATCGCTATTTAATTTTTGTTATTATAACATAGATGTTTCTAACTTACAATACTTTTGAGAAATTTAATAAAAAAAATTATCGTGGCATATATAGTCAATCAAGGTATGTCGCATTATAACTCCGTTCGCAACATACCTTTTTATGCATATACAAGCGATTTGACTATATTGTCAAACTATACCTGCCTCAAACTTTTTGAAAAGCTGTCTTTCAAGGAGACAATTCTGTTGTAGCGGTTTTCACTCTCTTTTATGAAATAGCCTATTCGTACGAACTGCATTCGTGTTCCGATAGGGTCATGAGATGTTTGCTGTTCTAACTTGGCATCTTCCACAATCCTAAGTGATTGCTCGTTGATGTAATCAAGATAGCTCTCGCCCTCCGGCAAAACATCGACACTTTCTATGCTGAACAGTTTATCATACAGATAAACCGAGGCCTCTACTGCATGTTTTTGTGATAACCACTGTATCGTGCCGCGGACTTTTCTTCCGTCGGCAGGCATATTGTTACGTGTTTCAAGGTCTGCGGTGCACACCAATTCGATCAAATTTCCGTCGTCGTCCTTAATCATTTTCTCTAACTTTATGATGTAAGAGCCGATAAGTCGCACCTCGTTGTCGGTTTTCAGTCGTTGATATTTTGGAGGCGGAACTTCCGCAAAATCTTCTCGATCAATATATATCTCGCGCGAGAATGCAACCTCTCTCTTGCCGGCATTTTCGTCTTGAGGATTGTTCGGCAATAAAAACGTCTCTTCTTTATCCTGTGGATAGTTTGATATGGTCACCTTGATGGGATCGAGGATTGCTACGCGACGCACCACCGTCTCGTTGAGCTCCTCCCTCACACAGTGCTCCAACAATCTGATGTCGGCTGTAGATGTAGCACGCGCAACACCGGACAGGTCTACAAACGAGAGGATGGATGACGGAGTAAATCCGCGACGACGCAGGCCCGACAGTGTGGGCATTCTCGGATCATCCCATCCCGAAACAAAGCCCTTTTCCACAAGTTCACGCAGGTATCGTTTACTCGTTATTGTATGTGTCACGTTCAATCTTGCAAACTCATACTGGTGCGGAATGTGTTCCAGATTGCAATTTTCTACCACCCAGTCATACAGAGGACGATGATTGTCAAACTCGATGGAACAAAGCGAGTGGGTCACCCCTTCAACGCTGTCTTGTATGGGGTGTGCATAGTCGTACATGGGGTAGATACACCACTCGTCACCCTGACGATGATGGTGTGCTTTTAATATTCGGTAAAGAATCGGGTCACGCATGTTAAAATTAGATGACGCCATGTCAATCTTTGCACGCAAGGTGCAAGCACCCTCTTCAAATTCACCGTTTTTCATTCGCTCGAAAAGGTTAAGATTCTCTTCCACAGTACGGTTTTTAAAGGGGCTTTCTATTCCGGCGGTGGTCAAGGTTCCTCGGTATTCCCGCATCTCCTCCTGTGTCAAGTCGCACACAAATGCTTTTCCGGATTTTATAAGGCCAACCGCCAACTCATAGCAAACACCAAAATAGTCCGAGCCAAAGAATATCCCGCCCGATGGTTTTTCACCGATGAGCCACTCTAAATCCTGTGAGATGGACTCGACAAACTCCACCTCTTCCTTTACGGGATTGGTGTCGTCAAAACGAAGATTAAACTTTCCACCATATTTTTTTGCAATACTCCAGTTGATAAATATTGCCTTGGCGGATCCTATATGCAGATAACCGTTAGGTTCCGGTGGAAAACGAGTTTGAACGCGGTCCTCTCTCCCGGTCCGCAGATCTTCATCTACGATATCGTGAATAAAATTCGATTTGATATCCATGTCTGTTAAAGTCCCTTTCTACAACATATTGTGTCCATGAATCCTGAAAAGATGTGAAAAAAAGTATAAAAGCTCGGATATATAATAACACAGTATGTAAAAAATGTAAAGCAGTCCGACAGGATGAAGTTAGGGAGTTTTGTAGAAATGTCAATGATTTTTAGAAATGCGTGATCGGCAGACTTGACAAAATTCGTTTTTTTTAATATAATAAATAAAAATAAATTGATAAATAGTATAGGTGCAAATTTGAACAATAGCGATTTAAATATGATAACCGATGGCGGTTTTTGCACAATTGACAGCTCCTGCAAGCGTCACGGTAACACCGTGGACGCTTTTTTTATTAACGCCACCGTTTTTACCGGCGGTGAGTTTGTCAAGACAAACCTGCTCATAAAGGATCAGCGGACATATTTTTGTGATGATGCCCCGAGCGATACCGAGGTTATTGACTGCACCGGTCAATACATTTTGCCCGGTCTTGCCGACATGCATGTACACCTGCGTGAACCAGGGTATGAATATAAAGAGACTATCGCTACCGGTACCGCCGCAGGGCTTGCCGGCGGGTACACCCTTTTGTGCTCCATGCCGAACTTAAATCCCGTGCCACACGGGAAGGAACAGTTGAAAAAACAGCTTGAAATCATCGGGAAAACAGCACGGTGTAAGGTTTTGCCCTATGCTTCCATCACCGTCGACCAAAAGGGAACTACCCTGTCCGATATGGAGAGTCTTGCACCCTACTGCCTCGGATTTTCCGATGACGGTCACGGTGTCCAAAACGAGGATACGATGAAAAAAGCGATGGAGATCGCCGCCCGATTAAATAAGCCTATCGTGTCCCACTGCGAGGTCGGAAATCCGGGTGCATCCGGCGTTGTCCATGATGGTCAATACGCTAAAAGAAACGCATTGCCAACCATATCCTCCGCCAGTGAATATGATATGGTCGCGCGTGATATACGCCTTGCCGAGGAAACCGGCGCGCACCTGCACATATGTCACGTGTCCACCGCCGAAAGTGTGCGGTTAATCCGTGAGGCAAAGGCAAACGGGGTGAATGTCACAGCCGAGACTGCTCCCCACTACCTGCTTTTAACCGACGAGGATCTAAAGGACGAGGGACGATATAAAATGAACCCACCCATCCGCTCTGCCTTTGATCGAGAGGAGCTGATAAACGGTATTATAGACGGCACAATTGACATTATAGCAACCGACCACGCCCCCCATAGTGTCGAGGAAAAGAGTGGCGGTCTGCGAAAGAGCAGCTTCGGTATTGTTGGACTGGAGACAGCGTTTGCGGTGCTTTATACCGGACTTGTCAGGACCGAAATTATCACATTGACCGAGTTGGTCAACTTGATGGCAATACGTCCGCGCGAGATATTTGGCATCAAATCGGGTATCACCGACGGTGGCAGTGCGGATTTTTGTGTGGTGGATATTGATAAGAAGTATATTATCGACAGCGATAAATTTCTCTCAAAGGGTTCTGCTACACCGTTTGATGGGGACGAGGTGTACGGCCGTGTACTGTTCACAAGATGCGCTATGAGGAGGGATGTTTGATGGTTGAGGCACTCTTAACGATCACCGGCAACGAGCCTATTGCGGAGCAGGTCTATCGAATGACCCTGTCGGGGGACACGGGCGCGATGTTCGCAGGGCAGTTTGTAAACATAAAACTCGAGGGCTTTTATCTGCGCCGCCCCATATCGGTCTGTGATATTGACGACGATAAGCTTACCTTAATATATAAGGCGGTGGGCGATGGTACAAAGCAGATGAGCGGACTGAAATCGGGTGAAAAACTGTCGGTAATGTGCGGTCTCGGGAACGGATTTAAACCGCAGGAACACTCAAAGCAACTGCTTATCGCAGGTGGTGTGGGCGCACCGCCGATGCTACTACTCGCAAAATCACTTGCAGAAAAAGGGATAAAACCTACAGCGGTGCTCGGTTTTCGATCTGCAAACGATGTCTTTTTGGAAAAAGAGCTTGCACACTTCTGTGAAAAGGTTTATATCACTACCGAGGATGGCAGTCACGGCACAAAGGGGTTTGTGACCACCGTGGTCAACGATCTCGATTTTGACTACTTTTATGCCTGTGGTCCGCTACCCATGCTCCGTGCCTTGAGCGATATTGACCGCGATGGTCAACTATCTTACGAGGAACGGATGGGTTGTGGGTTTGGTGGCTGTATGGGCTGTAGTTGTGAAAAAGAGAACGGTGGCTATGCCAGAATCTGTAAAGAGGGTCCCGTCTTTAATAATGGCGAGCTAAAACTATAAGAGGACAAAAGGAATGAATTTATCGGTCAACCTCTCCGGTGTAAAACTGGACAATCCAATCATCGCCGCTTCCGGTGTTATAGGGTACGGCTATGAGTTTAATGATATCTTTGACATAGGTATACTGGGTAGCATCTCGTTTAAAGGAACGACCGCCGAACCGCGTTTCGGCAACCCCACCCCTCGTATAGCGGAGACGGACAGCGGTATGCTTAACAGTGTCGGGCTGCAAAATCCGGGGCTGTCGGCGGTGTTGTCGCAGGAACTTCCACGACTGTTTGAGGTCTATAAAAAGCCGGTCATAGCCAATATCTCCGGATTTTCTACCGATGAATTTGTCACCCTCGCCGCCGCCTTCGACAAGGTGGAACAGGTAGGGATAATCGAGCTTAACATCAGCTGCCCTAACGTACATGGAGGCGGCATGGCATTCGGTGCTGACCCGGAGCAGGCAGGCGCAGTGACCAATGCGGTCAAAAAGGTGACAGGCAAGCCACTTTACGTCAAACTATCCCCTAATGTTACCGACATCGTTGCGGTCGCAAAGGCGTGTGAAAGTGCAGGTGCAGACGGACTCTGCCTTATAAATACACTGCTCGGTATGAGGATAGACTACAAAACCGGTCGCCCGATACTTGCCAACCGCACCGGCGGTCTGTCCGGTCCTGCCGTCTTTCCGGTGGCACTGCGCATGGTCTATGACGTTGCCTCGGCAATAAAAATACCGATAATCGGTCTTGGCGGTGTAAATAACGCCCAAAAAGTAGTTGAAATGATGTCTGCCGGCGCATCTGCGGTGCAGATTGGCGCGGAATATCTGACAAATCCGGGGATTTATAAAGAGGTCATTGACAGCCTACCGACGGTCTTAAACGAGATAGGTTTTGACGATATTAACAAAATAATAGGGAGGTCTTTATGCAACGTGAGGTAATTATCGCCTGCGATTTTCCGTCCGAGGGGGCACTGTTTGACTTTTTGGCTAAAATGCCACAGAAAAGTTTGTTTTTAAAGGTAGGCATGGAACTCTACTACGCCACCGGTCCTGACATTGTCAAAAAACTTAAAGCACAGGGGCACAGGGTGTTTTTAGATCTTAAACTGCACGACATACCCAACACCGTCAAATCCGCCATGAGCGTTGTCGCGACACTCGGCGCCGATATAGTCAACGTCCACGCCGGTGGCACTGCAGAGATGATGAAGGCGGCAATGGTTGGGGCAAACAGTGTCCAAAACCCTCCCAAGGTAATCGCCGTCACCCAGCTGACCAGCACAAGTGAGGAGCGCATGAGAGAAGATCTGCTCATTGAGCGCCCATTGACCGATGTGGTCAAGCACTATGCTCTCACCGCAAAATCGGCAGGACTTGCCGGTGTGGTTTGCAGCCCGTTAGAGGCTTCACTCGTCAAGGAGGCCTGTGGCGACGACTTTATAACCGTCACCCCCGGAATTCGTTTTGCAGACGGTGATATCGGCGATCAGGTAAGGATCGCAACCCCGTCGAATGCCGCCGATATGGGCTGTGACTACATCGTGGTCGGTCGTTCTATAACCGGTGACGACGACCCGCTCGCAGCATATGAGCGTTGTGTTAAAGAATTTGTAGGTTAAAAAAGGAGTATATATGAAAAAGATTATAGCAAAACACCTTTTGGATATTGGAGCAGTATTTTTGCGCCCGAACGAGCCGTTCACCTGGGCGAGCGGAATTAAAAGCCCCATCTACTGTGACAACCGTCTGACACTCGGCTATCCCGAGGTTCGCAGTGCGATCGAGCAGGGTATTGCGGACACCATTAAGGCAGAATTTGCTACAGCCGAGGCTCTATTTGGCACCGCAACCGCCGGCATTGCTCATGCCGCCATCGCCGCCGACCGTCTCGGCCTGCCGATGGGCTATGTGCGCAGTGGCTCTAAAGACCATGGACGTCAAAACAAGGTCGAGGGTCGGCTTGTCAAGGGGCAAAAGGTGGTTGTGGTGGAAGATCTAATCTCCACCGCCGGTAGTGTTATCGAGGTGGTAGAAACTCTTCGTGCCGAGGGATGCGAGGTTCTCGGTATTGTCTCGATATTCACCTACAACCTACAAAAGGGTATTGACCGACTTGGTCAATCGAAAATTGTCAACCGATCTCTTACCGATTTTGAGACGCTCGCCGAGGTTGCCGCGGAGAATGGATTTATCGCCGAGGGTGATATAAAGCGCCTTAACGCCTTTCGCCTCAACCCCTCCGACGAGAGCTGGATAAACGCAAAATAAAGGAATGAAATTGTATGAAATCATTTATAGATCCGCTTGATGCCTCGGTTGAGAAGATAGACGAGCTTATCGAGGTGGCACGGGACATAATAGATTATCCCGACAAATATGCCGATTCCTGCCGTCGAAAAAAACTTGCAACGCTGTTCTTCGAGCCGTCTACACGCACCAGACTTTCGTTTGAGGCGGCGATGATGGAGCTCGGTGGCAATGTAATCGGCTTTGCAGGTGCGGACAGCACCTCGGCATCAAAGGGGGAATCGGTCAGCGACACCATCAAGATGATTAATTGTTATGCCGACATCATAGCCATGCGCCACCCTAAAGAGGGGTCAGCACTTGTTGCGGCAAACGTATCGACCATACCGGTCATTAACGCGGGAGACGGTGGACACCAGCACCCTACCCAGACACTCACCGACCTTTTCACCATCAAAAATCTTCGCGGAGAGCTATCCGATCTCACCATCGGGCTGTGTGGTGACCTCAAATTCGGTCGCACGGTGCACTCTCTTATTCGCGCCATGGTGCGATATGAGAATGTCAACTTCGTTCTGTGCTCGCCGGAGGAGCTAAAACTCCCGAGATATTTAAAGGACGAGATTGTCAGCCATGGACATACATATCGCCAGTTTAGTCTTTTAGAGGACTGCATCGGCGAACTGGACGTACTCTATATGACAAGGGTGCAACGCGAGCGGTTTTTCAACGAGGAGGACTATCTGCGACTAAAGGACTTTTATATTCTCGACAGTCAAAAGATGACCCTTGCAAAGGAGTGCATGATGGTATTGCACCCACTGCCTCGAGTCAATGAGATTTCCGCCGAAATTGACGATGACCCACGGGCAAAATACTTTCAGCAGGCACTCTACGGCAAATATATTAGGATGGCACTTATCCTCGACATGCTCGGAATTAAGGTATAGGAGAGACGATAGTATGCAGATTGACAGCATTAAAAACGGTGTGGTTATCGACCACATCAAGGCAGGCAAGAGCCTTGAAATATACCACTATCTTCAGCTCGGTCGTCTGTCCAACACCGTAGCGATTATTAAAAACGTCAAGAGCGAGAAGATGGGATACAAGGACATAATTAAGGTGGAGGGTGTCATCGACAAAAACCTTGACCTGCTCGGCTTTTTTGAGGGTGACATCACCATAAACATCATCAAGGATGGAAAAAGGGTGGAAAAAAAGCACCTCGGACTGCCGAGTGAGGTGAAAAACGTCATCTCCTGCAAAAATCCCCGCTGTATAACCATGACCGAGCCGGGTCTTGAGCAGATATTTATCCTGACCAACTCCGACAAACGGGAATACCGTTGCAGATACTGTGAACAAAAACACGACCAACGTTTTTGACCGATATGGTCAATACCGTCGTTGACCATATCGGTCAACGACGGTACACACACAATTAATCAGAGTGAAGCGAATTTAATTAATGGGACTTTTTTCAGCCGATAAACCAAAAAAAAATTCTACGCTTTGTCGAGTTGCTACCCTCAAAGAAAAAGGGAGACGTCCGACACAGCAGGATTCTTGTGCTGTGATAAATGAGGACGAGAGTCGCTTTTTTGCCGCTGTTGCAGATGGTATGGGCGGTATGGCTCACGGACTTGAGGCGGCGGAGATGGCTGTTAACGGCATCACACGTGGTTCGCGTTCCATCGCTGATTCCCGTGACATCCCCCCTGCGTTCGAAGCAATGACCATAGCGGTCAACAAACAGGTGCATGACACATTTGACGGACGCTCCGGCACGACCCTTGCTGCCGTCATGGTGCTGGACGACCACCTTTTTTGGGTCTCGGTCGGAGACAGCACAATCTTTTTGTATCGTGACGGTCAGATTATCCGCCTTAACCACGAACATAGCTATAAAATGCTAATTAAACGAAGTGCTTTATTTGAGGGGGAACTCGGCTCCCTGCCGGAGCTCTCCCCTACCGACTCCCACCGCCTGACTGCATATATAGGTTCCGACGAACTGCTCGATATCGACCGCAATTTCTACGGATTTCCTCTCATGCCGGACGATAAACTTTTACTGTGTACCGACGGTGTGACCAGAACGGTAGACGAATTGACCATAGCGGTCATTTTGAAAAATCCGCCGGAAAAGGCATGTGAAATTATTAACGGACTTATAAAACATAAATCAAATCCAAAACAGGACAACTATACCGCCATCATCGCCGAGATAGTTTTTGAGGATTAGAACTGTATAGTCAGTGAGCTCAAAAGGAAAAAAACTGAAATTGAAGATAACTTACGATGAATACAGCAACCGAGGAGATCGTCCCCACAACGAGGACGCTCTGTTTTGTGGCGAGAAAAGCAACAAGGGGGTGTTTGTAGTCTCGGACGGCTTTGGGGGCGGCAACGGTGCTGTGGCATCCGGAGTTGCGAGCAAGGCGCTCGGCCGCACACTTGCCGACACCGTCGTCGGCGCATGGTCGATGAAGCGCGCAATTGAAAATGCCGACAAGGAGCTTAAAACTCAGCAGAAAAAACACGGTCTTGCAAACATTGGCGCCACAGTAGCCGCCCTGCACATCGACCATGATTCCGCATTTTATGCCCACTGCGGTGACAGTCGTGTCTATCTCTTATCCGGCAGTAACATGCCCATTATCACCGCCGACCACTCGGTGAGCTATCAAAAGTATCGCGATGGGCTGATAGATTTTGACGAGATACGCTACGATGAAGACCGCAACAACCTCACCGAATCGCTCGGGTCGCCGCGCGTTCGTCCCACCCTCGCAAAGAAAAAGGTAAACCTTAAAAGCGGCGACGGCTTTCTGCTTTGCACCGACGGTTTTTGGCAGAACATCCTCGACGATGAAATCTATATAGACTACCTAAAATCGGAAACGAGCGGCAGGTGGCTTGAGTTTATGTTGCTACGAATTATGCCGAGGCTGCAAGAGGGAGCCGATAACTTAAGTGCGATATGTGTTATGGTGGAGTGACCTGCGGGCAACCGCAAGT
>CAYJMO010000035.1:9787-20053 GCA_964371365.1 uncultured Oscillospiraceae bacterium | reverse complement strand
TCTCGGGGCTGTCGAACTTTTTCGACAGCCTGGAGTTTGAAATTTTATTTTCAAACTTTATATCCTTTCAAATATCTTATCGCAATTATGACAGGTCAATATTTTGATGTAATAATGGGGATGTTATCGTGTTGTAAAATATTATCTATACAACACCGCACCGAAATAGGTCACGGTATTCTGCCCGTTAATGTACTTCATGCCGCTTTTTTTTGCAAGCTCACTCACCGCTATTCCGTATGTTTCAAGGCTCTTCATGGCATAATCGGGGAACCGACATGGCTCATTCGTCAACTTTCCGCAGACTTCACACTCGCCGCACCCACCTGCACCGAGGAACAACAGCTCGCCGTCCATATTTTTTTTGCAGTAATCCCGTGCCGAACGGACAAGTTCGCCGTGGATATTGCCTATCTCCATCATCCCCTCAAAGTCATAACTATCCTCAATCTCGCCCACCGTTTGATAGACGATCGCGGTGTCATAGCCTTTCGCCTCGGCAATAAGGTCGTCGATGTCACCGGCATCGGGGGGACAGCAGTAGTTTTTGCCATACTTCCCACAGGAGTTGCTCTCGCACATAGCACGAAAGCCGCGGTCAAACTTTATGTCCTCTACCGCGACGGTACCCACGGCATACGCGCCGAGGTTTTTTAGTTTGTCTATTATTTTTTTCATAAATTACACCCTCTCCACCAAATTTGGATACCACTTCATCGCATTTTTCACACCCTCGCGCAGTGGCATACCCTGCCCTGCAAGCAGGACGAGCATGTTTGTTGTCTCTTTATTGTAAGACGTTATCGAGATTTGCGGTCCGGTACAGTCCACAAAACGTCCGCCGTCTGCTGTAGCAACAAAACCTTTTATACGATAAGTACATTCTGTTAAAAAGTTTACACAGCGTATAAGTTGCTCCTCCGTTATTTCCGGATTAATCTGCAGGGTCATCTTTTGTAGGGTGATGTCCGGCGAGCACAAAACCTCGTCTAAATCAATTTCGGGTGAGAGCATGTCAAGCCACTCCGGCTTTATCTCGCCGAAAGTGGTCGGCTGTATTATTGCGGCAGGGTTCGCCTCTTTTATCAACTCGATGGTCTTTTGCGCCTGTTCTTCGGTGGCTATATCAATCTTGTTGAGCAGGATAAGTGACGACACTGCGAGTTGACGACGGCTGACCTCGGCGGTGGAAAAGACCTTGATAAGGCGCACCGCATCGGCAAGGCAGACGGCACCCTTATAGTTTATTTCAGGAAAGTCTTTAAGAACCTTGCGCACGTTGGTAGGGTCGGCAAGGCCGGATGCCTCGGTAATAATGACATCCGGTTTTGCGGCGACGGCGCTGTGCAGTTCCGCTTCAAACTTATCGAGGCGGCAGGCACAGAAGATGGAGCCGTTGTTGATCTCCGCCATAGCCATGCCGAGCTCACGCACAAGCTCGCCGTCCACTCCCTGTGAGCCGAACTCGTTGATAATAAGATATATTTTCTTGTCGGCAAAAAGCCGGACCAGGTTTTTGAGAAAGGTGGTCTTGCCGGCACCCAAAAACCCGGTTATCAGATAAAAATCGAGCATAATATCCTTATAAATAGAAGTTAATAGCTTCTTCCAGCTCCTCTTTGGACGGAATTATGGAGGAGAATTTGAGCTCGCCGTTAATATAGATGGAGGGCAGGTTGCCTACGCCCATCTTTTTGCAACGTGCAATGTTCTCCTTTATGGTAAACTTATGCTCCACAAGGTCGATCTTATCGCCGTAGTTCTCCTTTGCGACGTTTGCCGCGCCCATCATGTAGGTGCACGCTGCACAGGTTAGGCTGTCAAGGGTGAACACCTCAACCAGTGGTTTTGTGAGAGCGTTGTAGTCCGGCAGTTCCACCTCAATATCGAGGTCGCCGGCGACATAGTTTTTCACCATCTCGGCAACCGCCTTTGTGTCCAGTACCGCCTGGGTAGCGCCGATAGTATTCTCGACCGGCACGTCATACGGCATGTCGCAACCGGGTGCGACGATAAAGTTTTTGTACTCTTTAAGGTTCGCGAGCATGTCGACGACATACTTCATGTTGTCCTGCTGAGAGCCGTGGAGCATGATGGAGGTGAGCGGAATGTTGCCGCCGATAACCACGTTAAAACGGTCACAAATCTCTTTCGCCGCCATGATGTCGACGTTTTCGTCAACACAGATGGAATCCGGGTCGGTCTTGCACATCACCTCGATGTTGCGAGTCGCGTTGCCACAGACGAAGAATGCGGAGTAGACCTTTTTCTCGTCGCGCAGGTAATTAAAAAGGTCGGTGTAGGGGGCGGTTAAAAACTCCTCAAAGTGGTCGGAGGAAATCTGGGAAACAAGTGGGTCGACCAATGCAATGACATCCATGCCGGCGGCGATATACATGTCCGACATCTTGATAGCGACCTTTTTGCAGAACTCGAGAAGTTCCTTAACATAGTCCTCATCGTCGAACATATCCATAAATATGTCGTTGCCACGCAGGTGGCTGGCAAGGGTGAACGGTCCGCAGAGGATGCCGTACAGCGCGGTGTTCTCGCCCACAGCCTCTTTCAAGCGGCGCATGGCGGAGAGGATCATAGGCATACGCCCGCTATTTTCAGTCGGCAGGGTGCAATCGCACGGCACCGTCATGGTGTCGGACAGCGGGTGGGAGGCAACACTCGGCGGACCGTCGGTCGCCCAGCGCAGTTCACAGCCAAGTATCTCTGCCTCGACCTGTAGATCGAACATGACCGGCTGACCGTCCGGCTTATAGAGTTTGTTAACCTCGATTAATGCTTCGACCATTGCGTCCTCGTCGGTTAAAAAGGTTTCGGCATTGACGCCGGTCAGCAGTCCGGCATGAACGCCGGCAAACGGGACCCACGGCGCACGCTCGGTGACCTTGTTTTGAAGTGTGGCAAACAGTAGTTCCTTCGGATTCATTATTCTTCTCCTTTGTATGATTTTAATATTTTTGACATAGCAAAGCAGGGGTCGCGCAGTTACACTTTATACTAAGCCTGAATAAAACAACTATGATTTTGGGCAAATTTAACCCAGGATTAGTATAAGCAACCCCTACCTGTATGCTAATGTTATTATGTGGATTGGGTTTTAAATTATGCGGACTGGCAGATCTCGACTGCGGCGTCGGCAGCGCTTGCGGCGTCAGAGGTGTATTTGTCGGCGCCTATCTGTTGGCAGTAAGCATCTGTTACCGGTGCTCCGCCTATCATGATTTTAACCTTATCTTTAAGTCCCGACTCCTCTAAAGCCTTGACAACATCCGCCATTACACCCATGGTTGTGGTGAGCAGTGCGCTACAGCAGATAATGTCACAGTTCTCATTTTTTGCAGTCTCGACAAAGGTCTCGGGGGATACATCGGTTCCAAGGTCCACAACCTCAAGGCCTTTGCCCTCCATCATCATCTTAACAAGGTTTTTACCGATGTCGTGCAGGTCGCCTTTAACGGTGCCGATGCAAACCTTGCCGGTAGCTACAACGCCGGCGTCGGCAAGAAGAGGTTTGAGAAGCTCCGCACCCATGTTCATAGCTCTGGCAGCGACCAGAACCTCCGGAACGAAGATTTCGTTATTCTTGAACTTTTCGCCGATGATTGACATGCCGGAGAGAAGACCCTCTTCCAGAATAGTCTTTGCACTTACGCCCTCGTCGATAGCCTGCTGAACGAGTGCTTTAACATCCTTTGCCTTGCCTTTTTGCAGCATCTCTGACATTTGAACTAATAGTTCCATTTTGAACCAAACCTTTCTTTGTTGTCGGCGAACCGAAAATTTATGCTTAATACTGTAATGCTATAATAACGTTTTACAGTAGTAAATTCTTGCAGTTTTTTGCGTATTTTGGTAATTTCTTGTTATGTTTTAAAATAAGACAATGGCGTCAAAAAGTGCTATAATGTGGATGATAACGAGCAAAGATTTTCGATAAGGAGTCGGAAAACCGTTATTTTCGTTTTATAAACATGACAATCACAGAGAATACGAACTTTATTTTTCGACAGTCCGATTGACTATATAGCAAAAAAATGCTATTATATGTTAGAGGCTAAAGGAAAAGCCGACTTTGCAAAAGCGGTGACAACAAGCCTCGAAAACGATATTTTTATTTTACCTTAATTAATAGAAAGGATATAAATTGAAAGAGAAGTTACAACAACTTGAAAATGACGCAATAGGGCGTATAAACGGCGCTGATAACGAGGAGGAACTCGGCTCGGTTCGTACATTTTACCTCGGTAAAAAGGGCGCTGTTACCGATCTTTTGAAAGGGCTCGGTGCGCTGTCCGCCGAGGAACGACCCGCAATGGGGGCGATGGTTAACGAAACTCGTGAGGCAATCACAAAGCATTTAGAGCAAAAACTCGCGATAATAAAAGAACAAAAAAATCAGGAAAGACTGCAGGCGGAGCGTATTGATGTGTCCCTACCGGGTAAAACGCCGGCAATGGGTAAACTGCACCCCATGACCAAGGTTTTGCGTGAGCTAAAGGAGATTTTCCTCGGGATGGGATTTGAGGTCCGTCAAGGTCCTGAGATTGAGCTTGACCGCTACAACTTTGAGATGCTCAACATGCCTAAAACTCACCCTGCACGTGACACGCAGGATACCTTTTATATTAACGAGGAGGTGTTGCTGCGTACCCAGACCAGCCCTATGCAGATACGCACCATGGAGGTGGAAAAACCACCCATTAGAATAATCGTTCCGGGCAGGGTCTATCGCAGTGACGCGGTGGATGCCTCTCACTCCCCCATCTTTCATCAGATAGAGGGACTTGTGGTGGATAAGGGGATTACCTTCACCAATCTTAAAAACACGCTGGAAACATTTACAAAAAAGCTTTATGGCAACGAGAGTGCCGTGCGTTTTCGCCCCCATCACTTTCCCTACACCGAGCCATCTGCCGAGATGGACGCAACCTGCTTTAAATGCGGGGGTTCCGGCTGTGGTCTTTGCAAGGGTGAGGGTTTTATTGAGCTACTCGGCTGTGGCATGGTTCACCCGAATGTTCTCGCCGGTTGTGGTATCGACCCCGAGGTCTACAGCGGTTTTGCCTTTGGTGTCGGTCTTGAGCGTATTACCATGTTGCGTTATGGTATCGATGATATGAGGTTGCTGTATGATGGAGATCTTAGGTTTTTGGAGCAGTTTTAATTGACTGCGAGAAACCGTCCGGTCGAGTTGTAGGGGAGGGCACTGTCCTTTCGACACAATAATCAAACACTCACACCGGTTTGTGACTCTCGCCCCGTCCCCTACATTAAACAACATTCATGAAAGGAATACACAACAATGAAACTTGCATACAGCTGGCTGTCCGACTTCATCTCACTCGATGTCGACCGAGGGCAGTTTATAGATAAAATGACCATGAGCGGATCCAAGGTGGAGGGGGTTCACTGCCCCGGCGACGACACGAAAAATGTCGTGGTCGGCAAGATACTATCCATCGACCGCCATCCCGACGCCGACAAGTTGGTCGTCTGCGGTGTTGATGTCGGAGAAAAACTAACCATCGTGACCGGTGCAGATAACCTTACTGTAGGCGATATCGTTCCGGTTGCTTTAAACGGCTCGAAGCTACCTTGTGGCAAAGAGATAAGTTCCGGCAAGCTCCGCGGCGTTTTAAGCGAGGGAATGCTTTGCAGTCTTGGTGAGCTCTCTT
Source organism: uncultured Oscillospiraceae bacterium (assembly GCA_964371365.1). Classification (GTDB taxonomy): domain Bacteria; phylum Bacillota; class Clostridia; order Oscillospirales; family Ruminococcaceae; genus CAYJBH01. The sequence continues at coordinate 14,363 of CAYJMO010000035.1, read as the reverse complement.
TATCGGAAGATGACTTCCCAAACAGCGGAGGTGAGGATGGTATAATGATACTGCCGTCCGATATGGCAGACAAAATTGGTGAGGATGTCGCACCACTGCTTGGGCTGGACGACATGACAGTTGAGTTTGAAATCACACCAAATCGCCCGGACTGCCTTTCGGTTCGCGCCCTCGCACGGGAGGCGGCGGTGACCTTCGGTGTGCCGTATAACGACCTCACCGTGCCGGACTATGAAAAAAGCGGCGAAATACACGAGCGTTTAAAGGTGGATATCTCGACCGACAACTGCTCGCGCTACTGCGCCGCAATAGTAAAGAATGTTAAGATCGAGCCATCGCCTGTGTGGATGCGCAGGCGCCTACGCATGTGCGGTATGCGCCCTATCAACAACATCGTCGATATTACCAACTACATCTGCCTCTTGTTCGGTCACCCGATGCACGCCTTTGATCTTCGCTATGTGAACGATGCACACATCACGGTGCGACAGGCATCACAGGACGAGGAGATAGTCACACTGGACGGCGCAACCCACAAACTCGATAATCTTACCACCGTTATATCCGATACAAAAGGTCCTATCGCGGTGGCAGGTGTCATGGGTGGCGAGTACAGCGGAATCTATTCCGACACGGTGGACATTGTGTTTGAATCCGCCTGCTTTAACGGTCCTGCGGTACGTACAGCGGCAAAACGTTTGGGTCTTCGTACCGAGAGTAGCGCACGTTTTGAGAAAGGTCTCTCGCCTGAGAACGCCCTGCCTGCACTCTACTATGCCCTTTCGTTGGTGGAAAAGCTTGGTTGTGGCGAGCCGGAGAGCGGTATTATTGATGTCTACACTCAAAAGGTAGCCCCTCGCTCGGTGGAGTACAATCCCGATAAGATAAACACCCTACTCGGCACGAGTATATCCAAAAATGAAATGGACGAGATACTTTCTGCTCTCGGATTTAAAATAGAGGGCGATGTGGTGGGTGTCCCCTACACTCGATACGACGTCAGCCGCAGTTGTGACCTTGCGGAGGAGGTTTCTCGCATATACGGATACAACCGCCTGCCGTCGGAGCCTATTAAGGGATCCGGCAGTGCAAGACCGTCAGAGCGTCAACGCTTTGACGAGGAAATTCGAGATCGACTGCTCGGCTACGGTCTCTATGAAAACATGAGTTTTTCGTTCTATTCCCGTCGCCACTTTGATCTATTAAAGCTGTCGGCGAATTGTCCTTTGCGTGATGCCGTCGAGATTATGAACCCTCTCGGAGAGGATAGTGCGATAATGCGCACCACCGCCCTGCCGTCCATGCTCGGGGTGCTCGGAACTAACTACAATGCACGCGCCGCCTCCTGTGGAATATTTGAGTTTGCGACGGAGTATCGCAAAAAACCGAACGCCGACGACAAAACACTGCCGGACGAGCCGAAAAAGATAATAGTCGGACTGTACGGTGCCGATGTCGACTTTTTCACCGCTAAAGGCATTGCGGAGGGTCTTTGCGCCGCCGCCGGTATAAAGGATTGTGCGGCATATGCCGTGAGTGATATCCCTTACCTACACAGCGGTCGTGCCGCAAAATTAATGATTGGGGATAAAACGATTGCGGTTGTGGGCGAGGTTGCCTCGGAGGTTGCACTCGGCTACGGCATTAAGACACGTTGTTATGTTGTTGACCTGTCGCTGGACACCCTCTATGAGCTTTCTTCCGGCACGGCAATATACAAACCACTCTCGAAATATCCCGCAACCACCCGTGATCTATGCCTTGTTGCGGATAAATCTATACCCCACCGTGAGATTGCATTTGCAATCACTGACGCCGCCGGCGAGCTGCTGCGTGAGCTGAAGCTGTTTGACATATACGAGGGGGAACGACTGGGCGAGGGACGTCGCAGTCTTGCCTATAGTCTAAAACTACAATCATTTACAGCAACACTCACCGACGTCGAGGCGGATGCGGTTATAAACTCGGTCTTAGAGCGTTTAAAAGGCATGTCGGTGACACTGAGAGAGGAATAGATATAGTCGTTCAACCCCGAAAATCGACATGAGATTGCCGAGAAGATGTGTTGGTTTTGAGGGTATAAATTACCGGAAAAAAAGCTTATGTTTAAACAAGGTCCAATCAGCCGCTTAAGGCGAAAATTCACAATAATATTTATGGCGTTGTTGACAGTTGTGATGATGTTGCTAATCGCACTGCTTAACATCGTCATGACCACCACCCAGCAGGCTCAAAATTTAGAACTTCTACAGTCTATCATAGCACACGACGGTGCCCTGCCTCCATCCGGCAACCCTGCCGACAACAGGCGGGACAGGTATGTCGTATTTCTTGACGAAGATCATAACATAACCGATATTACCGGCTCGGCAACCTTTAGCTATGACCACGAAACCATGGTGACCTATATAGAGTTTGCCCTTAATAATCAGGATAAAAACTTTGTCGATGACCTGATTTATTCCTTTCTCGAGACGGAAAGTGGCTCTGTCGTTGCATTTTTAGATATCTCGCTCGATAAAGCGATACTGAGCCAGCTGCTTTCCTTGACGATACTCATCGGCCTCGGAACTCTGTTGGGTATGCTGATAATCTCCATCGCACTGTCCCACTGGCTTATTGCACCGGTCAAGAATTCGTTTGACTTACAACGGCGTTTTATCGCCGATGCCTCTCATGAACTTAAAACCCCGATAGCTACCATTAGCACCAATACCGACGTGCTGATAGAGCAGTACGGCGATTTAAAGTGGCTCAACTTTATCAAGGCAGAGACGGCGAGGATGCAACGCCTTGTCGGTGATCTTTTATATCTCGCCAGCAATGAACATGGGAAGGTAGAGCATACGAGGGAGCGTTTCAACCTGTCCGACACCGTCGCGCTCACCGCCATGTCGTTCGAAGGTCGCGCGTTCGAGGGTGGCAAGCGTATAGAGCTCGATATAACACCGGAGCTCAATCTGGTCGGTGACTGTGACGGCATAAAACAGGTGGTTGCAATACTTGTGGATAATGCGGTTAAGCACACCGAGGTTGGAGGGACGATTACGGTGTCGCTGAAAAAAATTCAAAATCGCAATCATATTGTGGTAAATAACACCGGCAATGGCATACCATTAAATGAACGAGAAAAGATATTTGAACGATTTTATCGCAGTGACACGGTGCGCAACAGTGACAGTGCGAGCTACGGTCTCGGACTTGCCATCGCAAAGGCCATAGTTTTGCAACACAAGGGCAAAATTACCGCCGGCGGTGTTGAGGGTGAGTATGCCGAGTTGAAGGTCGTTTTATAGCCACGAAAGGAGATGTGACATATCTATGAGGATACTTATTGTTGAGGACGAAACGAATCTGCGGGAGGCACTCAGCGAGATTTTAGCGAGCCGAGGTTTTGAGGTGGACGGGGTGTCGGACGGGAAAAAAGGACTGCACGCCGCCATGTCAGGGCTGTTTGATATTGTGCTTTTAGACGTAATGCTCCCAAAACTGGACGGCTTTGAGATACTAAAAAAGATGCGCAAGAACGAGATAAACACGCCGGTTATCATAACCACCGCACTCGGCGCCGAAGAAGACATCAAAAAAGGAATAAACTGCGGTGCGGATGGGTATGTTACAAAACCGTTTAATGTCGACAACCTTATCAGCACTATCCGTAGCGTTACCGGCAGTACTCAGGACTACGTCCTACAGCTTGGCGATATCTCACTCAACAGCGCGAACAATACGGTTACCATTAACGGCAAAAATGCGCAGTTATCAGAGGTCGAAACGGGTTTGCTCAGCTGTTTTATTAAAAATGAGAGTATAGTCCTGCCGTATCAAATTTTATGTGAGAATGCAGCAACCGATAATCTTGATGAGTATATCGGCATGTTGAAGCGAAAACTTGTCTATCTTAAATCGGACATCGATATACTGCACATAAAGGGTTTAGGATACAAACTTATGATGAGTGATGCGCCTAAGATAGACTGGGATAAAGGATTTTAATTTACCATATACCATTAATTTTTAGAAAGGACATGAAATGAACGAGACGTTGAAGAGCATTATCGAGCGGCGCAGTGTGCGCGGCTACACCGACACCCTGCCGAGCAAGGAGCAAATCGATGCTATTATTGAGTCGGCGTTGTTCGCCCCGAGTGCGATGAACTGCCAACCCTGCCATTTTACAGCGGTGACAAAACCGGAGGTTATCGACTTTATAAACGATTCCACCAAGAAATATCTCGGTGAGGAAAGTGTAAAACGTCTCGTTGAGCGCACCGGCAGTCAAGATTTTTCTATCTTTTATGATGCGCCCTGTGTCATTGTCGTCTCTTGCGACGGCTCACTGCCGAGCTACAACGACATAGATGCCGGCATAGCGGTGCAGAATATCTGCCTCGCGGCGCATTCACTCGGTCTGTCCAGCTGTATAATAGGCATGACCGGCATGATGTTCGACAAACCGGAGTGTGAGGCGCTCGCCGAGATGATTAAACTGCCAAGCGTATACCAACCGAGGATATCGGTGGCGATAGGGTATGGCATAGAGGGCACATCCACACTGCACCCGAGGAAAGAGGGT
>CAYJMO010000035.1:0-9777 GCA_964371365.1 uncultured Oscillospiraceae bacterium | reverse complement strand
CAGCGTTATTTAATACATGCAAGGGACGATAGCTTAAAAAAAAGGAGATTTAATGTTCACCCTTAACATCGACGGTGTTAAAAAAAGCTTTGGCACAAAATCGGTACTCTCCGGTGCGAGTTTCGTGTTTGAAAAAGGTAAAATTTACGGCTTGATAGGTCGCAACGGCGCCGGTAAAACGACTCTATTTAACTGCATAAACAGTGATTTATCTCAGGATGAGGGAAGTATTACGATACACAGCGAGCAGGGTGTTCGACCCGTCACCACCGATGATATCGGCTATGTCCTGTCAGAGCCGATAGTGCCGGACTTTTTGACCGCCGGTGAGTTTATAAAATTTTTGATAGAAATACAGCCCAAAAATGACCGCGTCTTTCTCTCCCCCGAGGAGTATCTCGATCAGATGTCGATAACTCCCGAGGATAACGCAAAACTGCTCAAGGATTTTTCCCACGGCATGAAAAACAAGATACAGATGCTCGTTAACTTTATTATCGACCCACCTATATTACTATTGGACGAGCCACTCACCTCACTCGACATAGTCGTTGCGGACGAGATGAAAAAAATCCTGCGAGGAAAGAGTGAGGACCATATAATTATCTTTTCTACCCACATCCTTGAGTTAGCGTTGGACCTCTGTGATGAGATTGTGATCCTCAGTGGTGGGGTATTGGAGGAGGTTCCCAAAGGAGGTCTCGACGACCTCGGCTTTAAGGAGCGGATAATCTCGGCATTGCGTGATAGTGGTGATGAGAATGATAAATAATATCAGCTTTCTCTTTCGCCTGCGTTGCACCTACCGAGCGAACAGCGTCATAAACGTTCTGCGCTCGTTGCCGCTTATCAAAAAAATTGTGCCGGCGGAGGCTTATGGCTACCCGACGTTGAAGTCCATCGCTTATATCATTGCCGCGCTAATGGAGTTATCCTTCACCTTTTCCGGAAAACTGCTCTATCTTATCGCATTTCTCATCCTCCCGAGTGTTGTTACCGGCATAGAGATGAACAGCGATTTCGCTCACCTTTTTATTGCGGGAACGCTTGCCGGAGGTATTGCCAACTCACGCTTTGATAACGCCACTAAGGACAGCTACTATGCAGTGTTCTTCCTGCGGATGTCGGCGAGGAGTTATGCCCTGACAGAGATGCTTATATTTCTTGTCAAGATGTTTATCGGTTTTGTGCCATTCTCGTTATTGGCGTGGTTTTTGTTCGATCTTGACATGATGACCGCCTCGGCGATACCGATATTTGTGGTCTGTATAAAGTTGATATCGGCACCGTTTATGCTCTGGTACGCCCCCAAGATAGAGAGCGCGACCGGTCGCTCTTGGTTGCTTATAGCCATTGCGCTTTTAATTGCGGGAGCAGCGATTTTGAGTGCTGTTTTAGGCTTTTCTTTACCACAAAACAGTGTGCTGATACTCACCTTGCCGCTCATGTTGCTCGCAGGGCTCTCCCTCTGGCGACTTGTGCATTTTAAGGGCTATAAGGAGTATTATCGCAAGGTCTTTTCTACCGACTGGGTGGTTATGTCCGCCCAAAACTCCGAGATAAGAAAACAGACGATGGAAAAGAGCGTTAAAAAACAGATAACGAACTCCACCGGCATATCCTCAAACAAAAAAGGCTTTGGCTATTTTAACGACCTGTTTGTCAAGCGTCACCGCAAGGTGCTAATGCGTGTCGCGGCGGTCATAGCTGTGATCGCGGCAGTCGTCTTTGCATCGCTGTCAACGCTCGCGGTTATATTAGGCGATGACGGCACTTTGAACGAGATGGTGTTAAACTCGCTCCCCTACTTTTTGATGATTATGTATGCGATAAATTGTAGCAATCGTATCACCTACACCATGTTTGTCAACTGCGACGATGCCATGCTAAACTATGGTTTTTATCGCACACCGTGGGCAATACTGCATAACTTTATCGAGAGATTGCGCTCCATAATCTTAATAAACCTACTGCCGGGCGGAGTTATCGCCCTCGGAATGGTTGCACTTCTCGCCTCGACCGGTGGAACGGATAACCCGATTGAATATCTCTTTACATTTTTTGCAATTATCGCCATGTCGATATTCTTTTCGGTACACGGCCTTGTACTCTACTATCTCTTGCAACCCTACAACGCCAAGATGGAGATAAAAAACCCCATCTTCTCCATAATCAACATTGTAACCTATGCTATATGTTTTGTTCTGATTGGGGAACAGATTCCAACCGTCTTTTTTGGAAGCATCATGATCGCTTTTTGTATTATCTATGTATTCATCGCCATGTTGCTGGTATTTAAATTTGCACCGAGGACCTTTAAGCTTAGGAGATAGAAATGAACATCTTTTATAACAAAAACACCGATCCGGCATATAACCTTGCACTGGAGGAATATCTCTTTAAGAACACGACCGACAACTGGTTTTTTGTCTGGCAGAATGACAACGCCGTTATTATAGGCAAAAATCAGGTTGCACTTAAAGAGATAGACAGTCGACTCGCAGCCGAGAACAAGACAAAGGTGGTGCGCCGCATGACCGGCGGAGGCGCTGTTTATCATGACATGGGCAACGTTAACTTTAGCTTTATTATGAATACCAGCGACAATCAAATCTCGTTCGAGCGATATACCGAGGCAATCGTCTCATATCTTAACACCCTCGGGGTAGGGGCAGAGTTTGGCGGCCGCAACGACATATTAGTCGACGGCAAAAAGATAAGCGGCAACGCACAGCACATCTTTTCCGGCAGGGTTTTGCACCACGGTACATTATTGTTTGATGCCAACCTTGAGTATGCAGGAGAGGTGCTGACACCGGACAGTGTCAAGATGCAGAGCAAAGGTGTCGCATCGGTAAAAAGTAGGATAACAAATATACGCGACCATCTCGAGCTTGATATGACCACAGACGGGTTTATCGAGGGACTTTTGGAGTATGTAACCACCTCGACTGCAGGAGCGCAAACGGAGCCAACAGAGGAGCAGACGCAGGGAGCACAGGAGTTGCGACAGTCCCGCTATTCCACCTGGGATTGGAACTTTGCCGCCTCTCCGCGTTATGACATTTTTGAGACAAGACGATTTCCTTTCGGCGGTGTGACAGCGACCCTCAACATCAAGAACGGATTTATCGAGGATATAGCGATAACCGGTGACTTTTTTGGAACTAAAGACGTTGCCGAACTTTACGAGAAGCTGAAAAACACACCACACGACGAGGGCTCGGTGCGAACTCAATGCGATGATATCGGTGAATATATAAATGGCATGAACTCAGATGATTTAATCGAAATGATATTTTAGGTGGTGATGGCTATGAAGTTATATAAAATCTTTTTTTTAGCGTCTGTATTATTGGCAACATTGGTATGCTCTGCCTGCCGCACGACAGGCGACGCTCAAACGCAATCCGAGATCGAGGAGCTCTATGATGACGCCGTTGTGGACGCTATGATCGCCGAGACGGATGAGGTGCTACCGTTGGTGGAGCTTACCCCAGAGGACGATCTGACCAACTGGAATGACGAGGGCGAGGTCCTGCTCGTGACCTGGCATAGCTATCCCGACAGCTATGTTGAGGGCGAAACAATTACCTTAGAGTACGGGCATGTGTGGACCTTCACTGATAAAGAGATCATCGACTGGTATAAGGAAAACGAGGACGATGAGGCCGACTACAAGTTGAGGTTTGAACAGCTGATAGGACTGCCGCCGGCTGACGACAAGACGCACTTTACTGCACTTTGGGTAAATCCGGATGATGTGTGGGTACCTGCCTATGATATCGAACACGGCATTAATGGGTTGCCTGAAGATGAGGACCCGGAGTTTGCAGAGTGGTTTGACGACAATATTATCGGCTCCTATTTCGGTGAATACAAATATCCCTGGACGCGTCTCGGCTACACATTTGACTGGGCTGATAACGACACCGAGTATGGACTAAGTGAGTTTTTGATCCTAAACGGGTCATCGGTTGAGGTCGAGTACACCAAAACCACCGAGGAATTTTTGCTCTATATGGACGAGATGATATAGTCCATCATCTTGAAAATCACCCCATCTTTCCTACAAACTTTCTGATCGTAGGTGTGGGGCTCTGGATGACGGGGGGCGCGTGTTTGAATGCATTCAAACCTACGACAAGGGTAAAGTGCACCTCGGTGCACTTTACCCTTGTCGTAGCTGCGAACGAGTTCGCAGACGCGCCCCCCGTACCTACCATCAGGAGGGAGAGCTATTAAAAACCAACCCCTTGATGCAACTAAACAGTGCCCTCACTGCAAAACTCGACAATCCTCTCGGTAAATGCCTTGCCGTACATCTCAAGCTTCTGAGCACCTACACCCTGCACCGTTAAAAACTCCTGTGAATTGGTGGGCAGTTTCACACACATGTCCACCAGTGCAAGATCGGTGAAGACTACAAATGCCGGTACATTTTGTGCACGTGCCAACTCTAAGCGCAGGTCTTTCAGTGCGTTAAACAGTGGTATTTTATCCTGTGGCAGGTCGGTATTGACCTGTTTTTTTGAGGGCGATTTTCGCACCTGTATCTTGGGCAGTTTTATCATGTATTCGTTGTTGCCGTACAAAATATCCCTTGACTTCTCGGTGGTTTTCAAGGAGGGATATTGCCCATCCGTCTCGCGGAGATGTCCCGAAAAAACTAAACTCTCGATTATATCCCTTAACCTTTTCTCATTCGTTTGAGATATGCCGTAGGTTTTAACCTTGTCGAGATCGTTTTGCAGAATTTTTTGACTTTTCCCACCTCTTAGCACCTCAATAATGGTTGTTTTGCCATATCTTTCTTCGGTGCGAACAACGCAGGAAATTATCTTTTGTGCTTCTATGAGGGCGTTGACCGTTTCAAACTCACCGTCACAACTGCCGCAGTTATCACAGCGCAAACCAGGTTTCTCGCCAAAATACTCCAAAATATATCTTCTCAAACAGTTGTTTGTCGTGGCATAAAAGGTTATCTTCTTTAACCTCTCATATTCCTTTTCAATCAGCTGTTTCTCGGTTTGAGGATCAGGACTGTTCCTATCATTATTATCGATCAAAAATTTGTTTGTCCTCACATCCTCTGCATTATAAAGCATGAGGCAGTGTGCAAAGGAGCCGTCACGACCTGCCCTGCCTGCCTCCTGATAGTAACTCTCCATATCCTTGGGCATGTTGTAGTGCAGAATGTATTTGACGTCGGACTTATCGATGCCCATCCCAAAAGCGTTGGTGGCGATTATTATCTTAACCCTATCAAACAGGAAATCGTCTTGGTTTGCACTACGCTCACCCGCCGGCATCCTACCATGGTATTTCGCAACAGGTAAACCCAGTCGGGTTAGCTTATCATAGACCTTCTCAACATTCTTTACAGTAGAGCAATATATTATTCCGCTCTGATCCTCTCGACCCTCTAAGAAGTCCAGCATAGCGGACACCTTGTCGTCGGTTCTCTTCACCTTAAAATAAAGGTTAGCCCGATCAAAACCGGTCGTGAACACAAATGGGTTTTCAAGTTGAAGTTGTTCGATAACGTCTTCTTTAACACGCTGTGTCGCCGTTGCGGTGAATGCACAAACAACCGGACGGCGACGCAATCGGTCTACAAACACCGGTATTTCGCAATAGCTCGGACGAAAATCCTGACCCCACTGGGATATACAGTGCGCCTCATCCACCGTTAACATAAATATATCTATGCTGCTCGCAAGCTGTAAAAAGCTGTCACTTAAAAGCCTCTCCGGTGCGACATAGATGATTTTATACTGACCGGCGGCGGCATTGCTATAAACCTTGTAGAATTGATTCGGGGTGAGGGTGGAGTTAATATAAGTGGCAGACACTCCCGCCTGTTTGAGCCCTTTGACCTGATCCCGCATCAGTGATATAAGCGGCGACACGACTATGGTTATACCCTTGTTTGCAAGAGCCGCCGCTATTGCGGGCAACTGATAACAGATGGATTTCCCCGCGCCGGTCGGCATGATACCGAACGCATCACGTCCTTGCAAAATCTGCTCCACAACGTCCTGTTGCCCCGGCCTGAAACTGTCGTATCCATAATATTTTTTTAGTATTTCATGCGGATTTATGTGTTCCATAAATGTTCCTTTACAACCATGATCCCTTAACATGAATTTTAATCCGTCCAATAATCAAGCTCTTCCTCCAATGTCCTAAACACCGCGTCGGCGTTGACACTGCCGGAATTAAAGTGATCACTTAAATTATATCCGATATAATCAAGTTCATTTTCCATAAACTGCAGATTGCTTTTGTACTCATCGGTGATGGCAAAGGAATAGTAGGGGTGTTTTGCAACATAATCCTCCATAGCCGCAATGTTTATCGGCAGGGAGTTCATGTTATCGACATGCATTATCCGCTGGCCCTCTTCGCTTAGCAGGTAGTACAAAAAGAGCATACCCGCCTTTTGCTCATTTTCATCCACCTTGCCACTTATTTCATAGTTAAATGTGTCATATGCGTAACTGCCGTCGTCCCGTACCGTAGGCATTATACTATCCGCAATGCCATCGGTCAACAGATAATGATTATTTTGGCTATTATCATATTGCGCCACCGTATTATAGTTATAACTGTTATTAAGTATATTGTTTTCGTACATGTTTATATAGTCCGACAAATATATTTTGAGGGTGTCCATGTCCTCGTTTTCGTATATCTGCGGCTTAGATTCGCCAAGAAAGGTTGCTACGTCGTAATGTTCAAGTGAAAACGAACCCGGATGGGCTTTAGCGAGTGCGATAAACTCATCATAGTTTAGCTGTGACGGTATCTCGATACCGAGTTCGGCGAATAAATCGGAGGAATAGGCTATATTCGGTATCCTTAGTTCTATCGGTATTGTGTATATTCCATCATATCTCTTTTCATCGCCGTCCTCTTTGTAATTCTCATTTCTGTGGTAATAATACTCTAATATGTACTCCGACGCCTCCTCTAAAATCAGATAATCGTCAAAATCGAGCAGTTTGTACAGTGCGGTGATGTCCACCGGCTCCACTTCATCAAGGTCATAATAGAGGTAATCAAGGTTATGTCGTGTATTGATTGTGTATGTCGCCTCACGGAATGCCTCTTCCGCCGCCACATCCTCGACTTCCCCCTCCTCGTACTGCTCGTATCGGTGCACCACGAGGTCAAAACCGGGGTATGCTGCCTCAAAGCCTGCCTCCAACTCGTTCCACATCTTATCCTCGTCCCCCCACGGCATAAAGAGACCGTAGGTAATTTCACAGGGTTCGATGGAGTCTATGTCAAGCGGCGGTGTATCGTTAAAATCGACGTTGATATCGGGTGTGAAAAGCTCGGCTATACCGCCCTCGGTGCCGCCGTCCACCGCAATCTGCTCAGCAGTACTCGGCAGTAGTAGCAACGCCACCGCGAGTAGTGCCGCGACACTTCCGAGGACTATAAAGATGTTGCGACGGTTGCGTTTTTTAAGTTCCTGCTCCGGAAAATCAAAGGTAGTTTTGTTCTGTAGCGCCGATATCATCATCTCGGCAGATTTAAAGCGCAGTTCCGGCTTTAGTGCCATGCTCTTCATCACCGCCTTGTCGACGGCGGCGTCCTGCAAAGCCCCTGTGTGGCTGGGTCGCTTTAACAGATCTCGTTCCACCCTCTCGATGGACTCATCCGGTGTAATGCCGGTGAGCATCTTGTATAGCGTCGCACCGGCGGCGTAGATGTCGGTCCATCTGCCCTGCTTCATGTTTTTGCGGTACTGCTCCGGCGGCGCATACCCTTTTTTAACGACAACGCTCTGAGACAGATCGCTCCCCTCCTCAAGCGCAAAGCGAGCCGCTCCAAAGTCCAGAACCTTTAGCCGCTCATCCTTTAAAATAAAGATGTTGTCGGGGCTGATGTCGCGGTGGATTATACCTTTGGAGTGGATGGAGGAGAGAGCCTCCAACAATTCAATTTCAAATTTTATCGCCTGTTCACTCGAGAGTTTACCGCCTGCGTTGGCAAGATACTGTTTGAGCGTGATGCCGTCTAAAAATTCCATGACAATATATGCCGTACCGTTGTCCTCAAAAAAATCGAGCACGTTGACGATGTGTGCATCACCGGTGAATTTGGCAAGGTTTTTCGCCTCGTCCATAAACTTGGTCAGATGATCGCGATAGCTCTGCTGTTTATCACCGGAAAAAACGCGCACCTGTAACTCACCCGGTATGCGCGATACCATGCTCTGAGGAAAAAACTCCTTGATAGCCACCATGGAGGACAGTCGCAAATCCCATGCACGGTAGGTTATGCCAAAGCCACCCATGCCGAGCACCGTGCCGATGAGATACCGTCCCCAAATTTGTGCACCGGCACGCAGTTTGTAGGCATCTTCGGAATTTTCAACATGAACGTACCCACAGTAGGGGCACACGTCATACTCTGTGCGTACCGAAAAACAGTTGTAACATAGGTTCTGCATAACTCTCCTATCCCTGAATAATAATCTCGTCCACCGATACCGGACGTATCAACTCTAACTCGATGTCACCGACCTCGGTGAAGCTTGATTTGCTCGCCTCTACCACAGCGCCATCCAGTGTCTCACTAAAGATATCGGTCATGGTGTCACTGCTGTTAAAAAACGATCCAAAGGTTGAACCTTGTACCAAAAACTCAAATCCGGAGCCAAAATCAAAGTCCGGCATTATGAATGTGCGTTCCTCGCGATCACTATCCTCGGCGGAGTAGTAATCCGGAACCTCACCGGCGGCGATCATCTCGTCCACCGTGTCCCAACTCACAACCGTTATGGATTTCACAAGATTGTCGCTCGGCACAAAGTTGTAGTGTATCTTTTGGGTGAGGTCGACCGTCTCCACAATCTCATCGTTGTCGTTTAGTCGCACTAATCGGATATGTATAGTGCCGCTGTCCTCTTTTGTGTAGATATATTTATGGACAATATTTTCAAAGTAACCGTTGTAAATGCCATTGTCAACCTCATGGTCCGTTGTGTTTGTGTAGTCAAAACCATGTCCGCCGTAATTATCCACCTCTTCATAGTTCACCCCATCGGTGGAAAACTGAATCCTACAGTCGGTGTAGCTCGGGCCGGGGCGCAGTAACCCGGCAAAAAGTGTGAATTCATATCTTGCCGGATCTCCCGAATTCAGCCGTATAAACTGGGAAAACAACACAGGTGTGTTTATATATTTCTCGGTGTTAACGCTTGCCCCGAGGCTGACCGTCACAAACGCCTCGGCGTCATAGCCGTTATACCCCTCATTGCCGGTCGTCACCTCTATAACCTGCCCTGCCGGCACGGTGTCGCTGAGTTCATAGACAAAGTATGTCAAATATCGATCTATGTCGTGCATCATGTATGCGGCATCGATGATGTTCATCCCTGCCGCGTTTTCAAGACCGCCACCCGAGAGTTTGATTTTAACGACACCGTTCTCGTCCGGCAGGCTCTGGGTCATGACCGTCCCTGCCTCAAACCCTTCGGAAAATTCTTTCGGCTCGAACTCTACTGTATAGCCAGCCTCGGTGAGCGACGTGACTGCCTCCTCCTCTAAAAGTCCTATCACCGCCGGCGCACCTGAACTTGAACTCGAGCCTACATCATTGTCCGCTGTCGCGTCGTCTGCGATGTTCAACGAGGGGAGAGTGTCGCCCTCCTGCATGGTTATGTCGGTGACGCCGGTCAGCTGTAGCACAACTAATGAAACCATCGCAACCGCCGCGACCCCTATCACCACCTTGCCGACGAGTGGCATTTTGCCGGTA
>CAYJMO010000034.1:0-21523 GCA_964371365.1 uncultured Oscillospiraceae bacterium | reverse complement strand
TATTCCTCAATCCTCCGCCTTGATAGGCGAAATTTCTGCTCGGTAATCTCATGTCATTTTACGGAGTTGAATGACTATAAACTGTCAAGTCGTTGTTCGATGGTGCTCAACCGTTGCGACAACTCCTCAACGAGAGAGTTGTGTCGCTCGATAGCGAGTGTCGGCAGGCGATCAAACAGCTGTTGTAGCTGTGTCGCCTCACCCCGCCAGTGCAGCTTTACCCCCTCTATACGGTTTTCCTCTATCTCCTGCGCGGAAATGCTATGTGATTCAAACATTTTATCCTCCTTTAATTTTTATTTGGCGAACCCCTCGTCGGTATAGGTTTTTGTCAGTTGATATACACCGAACCCCTCGTCCGGTAGAGAATTTTCTACCCGAAACTGCATGTTGTTATACCGCTTATACTTCTTGTTAAAGAAAAAACGTTGAGGGTCGACAGCGGTGGAAAAACTGAGCGAGTCAAAATCAAACTCGTCAAAGTCAAGCCGAGTAAAAAAAACCTCGTCCACAACCTCGAACTCCCCACCGTCGACGGCGACCGATATGATGGCGGAGGTTTTGGGGAAGTCCTTTAGCACAATCATGCCGCCTTTTTTTTGCATCGTTTTAAAACGGGTTGGCAGATCATCGTCGTCGATTCTCGTCTCCCAAAACGCTCGAATGCTCACGCCGTCGTCCATAAATCGCTCCGGGTCGTCCTCGTCGGTGACAAGTCGCAGTATTCTACCGTCGTCGGTGCCGACATAGAGCGTGCCGAGTTCCACCACAAACCTCCTTGCCGGAACACCGGTCCAGAAATAGCCGTCATAGACAAACTGGGAGTTTTCAAAAGCGGCGTCGGTGCGGTGGCGATTGTCAAGTAGATAGATATTTCCACCCACTCCGAGCATATAAAAACTCTTGTAGCTTACGGCACAGGCGGTGCTAAGATCCTGTTCGGCGAGAAGTTTGCCGTCGATGTGATAGGATCGATTTTGTAGTGTACGTTCGGAATTGACAGTGTCGGTGGTGACGGCGAGCACGCCGGTTCTTGACAGGAACATCGGTTCGTCCTGAAGTGTGGCAAAACAGTCGGTAGAAACCGCTCCGGCACCACTCATGCCGGCAGTAATTTCAAAGATGACCTCGTCGGAAAGCTCGTTATAGCTGCGTTTGTAGAGTGACACCTCCTTGCCGGTGTCCTCCTTTATGATGAGCTGGTCGGAGCCAATCTTCTGATAACCCATGATACGGTAGTTCTGATCTCCAAACACCGTCTTGGAGTCCACCGAGAAAAACAGTGCATCATTCTCGTTGCTCACCCAGTCACAAGCAGGTTGCTCCGGATTGCCGGCGATATAGAGCCGATTTTCACCATCCGGTCCGTAAAAGGTTGCGATGGTACAACGCTGTAATGGACTTTCCGGTTGATCTGCATCAAAATAGATAAAAAAGACGTTGCAGTCATAGCCGTAGGGAGTGAGATCGACATCATAGTCCAGCGACACATAGCCGGTCGAGGGATTATAACTGTATTTATTGCTCGGAATAATATCGATAGTGCTTGTCCTCGAAGAGGAGTTATAGTTGCTCGCCTCCATATAATAGGGCTTTGACATATCTACATTCCCGGCGACGTACAGATTTATTGCACCTCCCTCGGTGAAGTACCCCTCCTTGACCTTGCGTGTGAGAGCGTTGCCGGGGTAGGTGTTTGTGACAAGATTGCTTGAATGGGCACGCTCGATAATGAGCGGAACGGTCACATATTCATCCACGTCCACTATCCGTTCACCGTCGTAGGCGAGCCATTTCTCCCCTGTCATTATGATTGCAATTATCCTCTCACCGTACATGTATGACACACAACTGCTTTTCGCGTCGTTCACCTCTTGCGCAAGTCGTATCGGTTGAAAGGACTCGTCTAAAGAGATTCGATATATCTCACTGCCGCTGTGTATCAGTGTGTGCCGATCCTCTCCTATGTTACAACTATGTATACCGTTTATCCGTCCGGGCAGTGCACACACCCGTTTGAAACCGGAGCGCTTTTCCGGCATTCCTGCGCCGTCCCCTATCATGTTTTCGGCGTAGGGTGCTCTGTTCCTATCCACCGTTAAGGCGGTGTCGGATAGATTGATTCCCTTAAAAGCACCATAGGTGGTGGTGTATGTCCTCTGCTCGGCGGGTAGTGTTAAGATGTTCATCACCACCCCCGTTCGTTGATAAACTCGCTTTCGGTGCCGGAGTTAAGACGGGAGAGGAGGATTTCATAGCTGTTCCAGTAGTAGGTTGCCTTGCGCTCGTCGTCGTCCAACCAGACCCGATTTGCCATCAACAGAGGCAGAAGTGGCGAGAGTCCATCCGACAGCTCAATTATCTCGTCGTCCGGCGTTGTGGTGTCTATCCTCTTATGTCGACGTCGATATCGTATCTCAATCTCCCCCTCGAAGTCGCTTGGCAGGCTTATAATGCCGTCTGTTATCTCACATCCAACTTCAACGGCATTAACCCCACCTTTAACGCTCACGCCCTGACCGATGAGACCGGCAAAGTTGTCCCCTGCAAGTCGGTTCATGTCATAATAGGCACGCTCACCACCCTGCGGTATGTCGTCGATGGTGTTGCCCTTTAACCGTCCATACATAGCAACTGCACGGATGTTATAGTCAAAATCCCCCTCAAAACTCAGGGTGAGCGAACCGGACGCGAAACCTCTATAGGGCAGGAACGCACCGTTTGATGAGAGTACGATCTCTTTTCTGCCATTGTCATCGTTTAGCACCGCTGTGCCGTTGCCGTCACATTCAAAGTAGTAGGCACTGACCCCTGCGGCACTGTAGGTGGGTGAACCGTAGGCGTTGTGTGAGGCTATAGTGCTACTGCCGAGTAGGTTTTCCGGCGGTTGTTGATAGATGGTTATTCGCCCCTCAAGTGGTCGTACCGTCTCACTTAAAATGTCGAGTGCGGCATTTGCGGCGATGATAAAGCTGTCCTTGTAGCTGTCATAGACCGCGTCGTTCTCAAAGCCGAGGGCTAACACCTCGTTTTTAAGTTGTCCCCATGTCGTTGACATATTTATTGTCCTTTCGATTATTCTTGTCTGACCTCCTTGCCGACATTTCTATCGGCAAAGAGGTACAGCGTATCACCGAATATCTAAGATGAAGATTATTCCCCATCCTGCTTTTTCGGCTTTCTCGGTTTTCTCGGCGCAGGTTTTTGTTCCCTGCCTATCATCTGTGACAGGTAGGTGTCGTTGGGGTTTACCGCTAATATTTCATAGCGTCGTCCGCCCTCAACGAACACATCACCTGCCTTTAATCCCTTTTTAACCATAGATTAAGTCAGGGTGGTGCCGGTTGTTGCACCGCCGAGAATGATGTGTCGCCAGTTGTTAAAGCCGACACTCGCGCGGAATCTGCCGGAATACTCGATGCCGTGCGATTTTGTGATCACATCACGTATAACGGTGAGCGGTATTCTGTCGTAAAATACATTGCCGAGCAGTTCACGATTTGCCTCACTGGACAATACCATAAAGGGCTCGGTGCCGGAGGCGGCAATCCAACGGTGGTTGACGATGAGCTTAAAGCGACCTTTCGAGATGTTTATGTCGTTGTTGGCACTGCCGACCTGCAATTCCGAGCCGACCACCGCACGAACAGCTCTTTCGAGTGTCGGGCAGTTGCCGGGTATGATGATGGTGTCAAACTCATAACCCTGCACATGTCCGCTGTCGGTCAGGAAGTTGCGCCCGAGGTTGGCGAGGCGGTTGAGCATTACATCGTCACTGCCGAATTCGTTGGTGAAGACGTTGGACTGGGTGGTGTCCTCGTCATGCTTTGAGGGATGGTCTGTTGCAAAAAGTCCCTTAGCATCACCCGTTTTCTTATCGATGGTCTTACTGCCGTAGGTGAAGGTCGCACCCTCTGTGACAAGAGCTGTGGTGGCAAAATTTGCCCTACTGCGCTTGTAAGCACGCACGAAGTTGGCGGCGGCAACCTTTGCCTCGTTGAGATATTCATCCTCCGCCATCTCGGCGGTCACCTTAAACCCCTTGATGAACTGACGGTGGTCGATAAGGGCGGAATATCCCTCCTGAATGTCGTCCAAAACCGAGTCGCCTCCCTCCGCGACGATACTAAAGTCGCTAAAGGTCGTTATGGAAGAGACCTTCTCGGCATACCTTTTGGAGGTTTTGACGTTGAAAAGGCTGTTTACCAGAACGTCGTCTTTGGTGGTGTTCGCCTCCGTCTCCTGGATGATTGCGGTCAGTCGGACGTCGGTGTCCTTGTATAGCCCACTGTTCAGCCCACTGGATTTTGAAAATTCTACAGCCATGATTTTCCCTTTCTCTATAGGTTAATTCTTATAGTTGTTGCTCGGCGGTGTCTCGCCACCTAACCCACGGCGTTGAGCGCGCTGTTGTATATCTCGCGCAACCGTGCGGCGTCGGCGTCGGGGAACATCTCCCGCCATTCGGTGAGCTGATCTCGGGGTATATCTTTGCCGGTCGGCACCCCGACCGCTCCTCCGCTTTTTATAAGGTGAGATTTGCCGTCATCTGAGGGGGTAAAGGTCGTCGCCCTGCCGACGGTGGCATAGTAGGCGGTGACTGCATCCACAAGACCGGTCTGCATAAGTTTAGCATACTCCTCACCCAGCCCCTCAAGGCTGTCAACATCAGGGTTTATCCTCTTGATATTGGCAAGTTCCTGCTCCTCCCTCTGTCGTTTTGTCAGGGTGTTCAGCAGCTTCTCATAGAGCGATTCCTCGGTGTGGTCTTCCTCGTTTTTTTGAACCGGCACCTCTTCGACAACCTGCTCGGTGTCCTGTTCGGCGATCTGTTCCGCGTTTGAAATCTCCATCGATTCCACCTGCGCGAGTTCGACCGAATCCGTGTCGATGGAGAGAGCCTCTGTCGTTGTCATGTCTTGATCCATTTCATTAACCTCCAATTTCACTTACAGTTCGTTTATTCGGTAAATTATCCCTCGATTAGAGCAGTCTTTGTCGGTGCAACAATGATATTGCACCGCTATAAACCGCCCGTTATAGGGTTCTACCCTGTAGTTGTTCAGGCGCATTATCGACCTGCATTTCGGGCAGAGCAGTTTCAGACTCGCCCTTTTGTTTTTCCACCTGCATTGTCCAGTGGTGAACCATTCGTCCTGCGTTCGGATATCCGAGAGCCTCTTTTTCCTTCCAGTATAAAAGAAGTGTCTGTGGCATCTGCGGGTTGCCGAACGCCCCGAGACCGAAGTCGGTGCGCACGTCCTCCAACATAAAACGTCGGTTGTTCGCGATGGTGCCGGACTCGTCCACCGAGAAAACAAAGTCGTCTTCATAATATAAGCTCCCGTCGGCACGTGCACTTAAAAAATCTCCTCGGTCGAATATAAGCTCACTGCGTTTGCCGTCGGCGTCGGTGGCGGTATAGCCCCTCGGCTCGTCCGCAAAGCTGAGCATAAAGCGGAACATACATCGAAATAGGTCGGCATATGCTGAGTTTTTCAACATCTGTTTTGTCTGCTGAATGCCGATGGTACGGCTCATAAGCAGTTCTTTTGCCTTGCCGGAGGTGGCGCTCGAGTCCGCGTTTCCGAGGAAGCTGTCGGTTATGCCAAGCACGGCGCGTGCCATCTCATAGCTGTGTTTTATGACGGTGTAGTCCGCATCGGCATCGAACTCGAACGCAATGCTCTTGAGCATGTCGATCTGATCCGGTCCGGTGACCGATAGCACACGCCCCATCTTGTTGGAAAGCTCAAACTGCATGTTGTCCGGTTTGGTCATTATGTAGCCGGAGCAGGCGATCTTCTCGTCAATCTTTGAGAGAGCCTTGTTTGCCTGCTGCTGTAATCCCGTTATTGCCTCGCAGTCACTGCCGCCGAAGAAACGTCCGAAAAGTGTGTTGTTTCGTCGCACCGCCACCGGAAAATCGCTCGGCGAATAGTAGGGTACATCGACCCCCTCCATCGTCGGTGTGCCGTCGGACGACAGTATGATTTTACCTTTTTTGTCGCGTTTTGGCCTTTGTTTTTGAACGCCGGAACGATAGTCGGTCGAGACGGTGCGTCGCTCAAACTTGTCGCTACCGCACTCGCATCGGGCGGCAACCTTAACCTTGCCGCATACTGTACAACACCTTAACTTTCGCAGGTGGTAATCCTCGTTGCAGTAGAGTTCGGTATCACCGGCCCAAGACAATACACCGAGACCACCTCTGTCGTTTTTAAAGTAGCAGATAACCTGTGTGACACGCTCGTTTGATGGTTTATCGCCAAGGCGTACATCGACGCCCTCCTCCGGTTTTATGCCATACCGTTTGTACAGCCGTTCCTTTGTGTCTTCAAACACCAGGAAAAAGTAGTCCATGCGATCTGTATCGACAACGCCGGGCTGTGGAATAAACTCAAGAGGGGAGAGGGTGCGCACCGACAGACCGCCGACACTCTCGCCGACATGTAGGCTGTTGTCCCACTCGACAAAAAAGACACTGCCTCCCATTATCCTGCTTATTCTCTCCTCGGCATCGTTCATGCGCTCGAAAGGCATTCGATCCATCTCACACCTTATCATTGCCTCGATAACCCGTGCAAGCCTTGTGTTCTTTTCACTCGGATGGCGAGGTGTGACGAGTGGCATCGGAATGTTGGGGTTAATCTGTGCCTCGATTAACTCCTTTGTGAAGTTGTATCCAAGACGTGCAGGTATCCCTCCGGGTATCTCGGTGCTTCCCTCGAACTGACGTTGCCAGGAACTGAAATTTTCTCGGTGAGAGGCAAAGTCGGACAATGCCTCTTCAAAACGCTCCTTATAATATTCCGTTATTGTAGTCATCTTTATAACCATTCCTTTCTACATGTTTACAGTGTCCGGCGTTCCAAATCGCTCCCTCATCATCTGTCTTGTTCTCTCGTCGGCGGCGAGGTAATCCTCCAACATATCGTCGGTGTAGATGATCTTTTCTGTACGTTTAGACACCGATCTGCTCTGCTGATTCCCGGCAAAAAGTGCAATGGCATAGGCAAAAATCCTATCGTCGGTCGCACCGCGTCGATGTCCCTCTCTGCCGTTTTCATCACGGACAAAGCAGAGCATTTCGTCGAGGGTCCCCTCGTCATGTATCAACTCCAAACTGTCCTTGCAAAATGCCGCAAAGCCGGATAGTATAAGGGGGCGGGTGATAGAGGTGGTCTTAAAACCGTATCGCGGCTCCCCTCGACCGCTGTATCTGTCCACCCTTTCCCGTCTATAGAGTCGAGGATATCCCCAGCGCCGTAACAGCTCGTTTGCATAAATTCCGGTGTTGACTTCGCTCGCAATAAGAGCATCGTTGTAATATCTGCCAAGACAATAGACCTGTTCGGCATACGCACCCTCGTCGTATCCGGTGTGATAGATTGCCACCTGCTCGCCGGTGCGATTGTCCAGTACCTGTGCACAAAAACATTCGCTGCCCTCTCCTGCAATGTCGCCACCTATAACATATGGCACGCCCTGCTCCGGGGGTTTGAAAATAGTAATATCCCCGACACCGGATGAGAATGTAATATCGGTCGGCGCTGATAAGTTTCCGCTTCTTGAGAACGTGAATTCCCCCATCTGTATCGACGGTGTGAGCGTAGATTTATGTCGAATGATCCGTTCGTTGTCAAACACTCCTCGACCGGTAGATATAAACGCGTCGTCCACACTGCAAGGGTATTCCTGCCGTATCAAACTTTTATCAAGATAGCCCTTGTACTTCTCGGCATACCAGTGCAGTTGCTCCGCCGAAAGGCCGGTTTCCTTTAACCATTTCAGTCGTTCATACAGCCAACTGTCCCGTTTTTTCAGCCGTGCATTAAAACGACGTTTTTCGTTAGCATCGGCGAACTCCAGTTGATATTCCTCGGTGCGCCACCACGGGTAGAACAGGGTGATATGTGCACCGCTGTGCCACATGTCATAGTAGTCATTAAAGCCGTTCGCGGTACTCTCAAAAATCTTTATACAGTCCGGTGTAAGCGCCTCGCCTAATGCCGCCTGTACCGGAGCTATGCCACATTTCCAAAAGGCACACTCCGAACCGTGGATAAAGTTGATGGTGCGGGAACGCCCGAGCTGCCGACCGGCGGTTTCGACATTCCAACCGGAGTTAAGGCGAGAAAAGCGCAGTTCTCGGCGGTTATTGTATTTCTCACTCGGGTGAAGCAGCTTTGGCAGACGATCAAGAATAAATTTCGCCTTGTTTTCAAATATAGTCTCGGCGTTACGCACATCGTCCGCGACGGTCATCCCCTCAAAGTTGCGTGAGAGAAGTGTGTTTGCAAGCTGATAGGCGGTAATAAGTGAGGTGAACCCCTGCTGTCGCCCCTTTAATACCATGATGGATATGGAGGGGATTTTTTTGTCTTTATAGTCCTGTCGCGCCTTTTTCAGCTTGTCGATAAAATCTGTTTGCACCTCGTTGAGGAAAAAAGGTACCGTCTTTCGCTTTTTGTTTGGTATCAAGAACATCAATTCTATAAGCTTTTCCGGCTTGCAACGGAGTTCTTCCACCAATGTCGGACTGCGTACAATCTCAAGCGCTACCGCACGGCATAGGTCGCTATCCGCCTTTTCACTCTTTAAAAATTCCCATTGTCTTCGACGTTTGGCAATGAGCACGTCGGCCGTATAATATCTCTCGCTCATCTTTGTGCCTCCCCTATATTTAATTCAACAGATCCTCTAAATTGACGTCATCCTCCTCCTCACTGTTGTCCGGTGAGGCGAAACCACACATCTTGTTGGCAAGATCAATAGCGCGCAGTGCCACCATCGCCGCCTGATTTTTAAATGTGCATCTATCGTCTTCCATCTCGATAGATGCCTCACCTGCACTGTCCGCTATCTTGCATAACATGGATAGCGCCTTTTCCTTGGTCCACTCATTGTGCATCACCCCTCCTTTGTTAATAAAAAATAATAAAAACTAATATTTTTAGTTGATGTCTCATATTATAACCTAAAGTTTCCACAATGTCAAGAGTTTTTTTAATATTTTAACCTAATTTCTAATTTTATATTGACAAAAAAATCAAAAATTGTTATAATTTCAACATAATTCGCATATATTCAACGGCGTTCGACATTTTGCAAAACAACTCATTTTATGGATTTATAGCAAATTTTATATATAATTAATGTTTATTTTAAAACTATACGTGAAGATTTATATTTTTTATATTAAAAGATATACTATATATTGAGTGGTAATAATATTTACAAGAAAGGAATGGCAAAGAGATGAAGATGGAACGTTTGCGGCACCTACGCAGAGAACAAAACCTTAGCCAGGTAGAGATGGCGAAGATTTTCAACGTGCACCAGAGTGCGGTCTGCCAATGGGAGGGCGGTCGGGCAAATCCGGACTTTGAAAAGTTAAAAAAAATAGCGGAATATTTCGGCGTGACGGTGGACTACCTTTTGGAGACGGACACACAGGGCACAAAAAAAGCGCCCACCGACGACAAAGGGTCGATGAGCAACTTTGATTTTGCATTGTTTGATGAACTGTCCCACCTTAACGAGACACAAAAAGAGGATGTTTTAAACTTTGCAAGGTTTATAAGACAGAAGAATAATGGATGTGACTGATATCAGCTCGAGGTAACGAATGTTAAAAGAACTATATAAAGAGGCACAGCAGAGCAATATCGAGGTGGTCTATTTCCCGATGGAGAGCCTGACAGCCATCGCCTCGCCCTGCCGTAACGGATATGTTATTGGGATAGATGCAGACCGACTCTCGACCTCGGCACACGAGACGGTCTGCCTTGCACACGAGATGGGGCATTGCAAGACCGGGAGTTTTTACAACCTTAACAGCAAATTTGACTGTATAGGGCGCCACGAGGCAAGGGCAAATGCATGGGCATACAAACGATTAATTCCCTACAATGAGCTGGGTGAGCTCTGTGAGTTAGGTATTCGCGAGGTCTGGGAGATAGCGGACTATTTCGGCGTGACCGATGAGTTCGCACATAAGGCACTGTGTTATTATGGGGTGATTTAGGACTTATTTGCCCTCATGCGCAGGTTGTGGTCAAGAATTTGCTTGCGTATACGCAGGCTTTTCGGGGTGACCTCCAACAGCTCGTCCGCCTTTAAGAACTCTAAGCACTCCTCTAAGCTCATGTTCCTCGCAGGGGTTAGGCGCAGGGAATCATCCGAGCCGGATGCGCGGATGTTGGTCATCTGTTTGCGTTTGCAGACGTTGACCGTCATATCCTCCGACTTGGGGCTGACACCGACCACCATGCCGGCGTAGACCGGCACACCGGGACCGATAAATAGCGTGCCGCGCTCCTCGGCGTTGTACAGTCCATAGGTGACCGACTCGCCGGTCTCGTGGGCTATCAGCGAGCCGCGCTCGTTGGTGCTCAAATCACCCTTGTAGTCATCATATCCGTCAAAGAGGGTGTTGAGTATGCCCTCTCCTTTAGTGTCGGTCAAAAACTCACTGCGATATCCGAACAACCCACGCGCCGGTATACGGAATTCAAGCCTCGTGCGGGAGCCCACCGGCATCATCTGGAGCAGTTCCCCCTTGCGAGCCGGCAGTTTTTCCATGACACTGCCAACACAGTCCTGCGGAACGTCTATGACTACATATTCAAACGGCTCCTGTCTATTGCCGTCATTATCGCGGTATAACACACGAGGAGGGGATACCGAGAACTCAAATCCCTCACGTCGCATGGTCTCAATCAATATAGACAGGTGCATCTCACCCCTACCGAGCACCTTAAAGCTGTCGGCACGCTCGCCGTCCGACACACGCAGTGCGACATCGCGCAGTAGCTCCTTTTGTAACCGGTCTTTAATCTGACGGGAGGTGACAAACTTGCCCTCTCTGCCTGCATAGGGTGAGTTGTTGACCGCAAAGGTCATCTCGACGGTCGGCTCGTTTATCTTCAAAAAGGGTAGTGGCTCTATGCCGTCACCACCGGTTAAGGTGTTGCCGATATTGACCTCTTCAATGCCGGATAGCGCGACGATGTCCCCCGCCGATGCCTCACTACATTGAACACGTGATACCCCTTCATAGGTGAATAGTGCGCTGACCTTGCCCTTTATCTGCAAATCTCTGTCATGGTAGTCACACAGCTCTAACCGATCACCGGTGCGCAATGTGCCGCTCTCGATTCTGCCGACCGCAATCCTGCCGACATATTCGTTATACTCAATGCTGGAAACTATCATAGAAAAGGGTGCGTCCTTGTCCCCCTGTGGTGGGGTTGTATACTCGAGAATGCTGTCGAGCAGTGGCACAAGATCGGTTCCCTCGACGTCGGGGGAGTAGCTCGCAGTGCCGTTTCGCCCACTGCAAAAGACGGTGGGGGAGTCGAGCTGACGATCGGTCGCGCCGAGGTCCATAAGCAGTAGCAGTATCTCGTCCACTACCTCTTTAATACGAGCGTCGGGGCGATCTATCTTGTTGACGACAATGATTACCGACAGGTCTTGGGAGAGTGCCTTTTGCAGGACGAAGCGTGTCTGTGGCATCGGACCCTCGGCGGCGTCGACCAGTAGCAAAACACCGCTGACCATCTTGAGCACGCGCTCCACCTCGCCTCCAAAGTCGGCATGTCCCGGCGTGTCGATGAGGTTTATCTTTACACCCTTGTAAATCGCGCCGGCATTTTTCGCAAGAATTGTGATGCCGCGTTCCCGTTCAAGGTCACCACTGTCCATCACGCGCTCTGCAACCTGTTCATTCTCACGGAACACTCCGGCGGTGCGTAGCATCCCGTCAACCAGCGTCGTCTTGCCGTGGTCAACGTGAGCTATAATTGCTATATTTCTTAAATCCTGTCTTGTCATTTCAAACCTTTCTTTTCAATCTTTCCCTAATCGAACGGATAAATTAGTCCGACTCTCTTGCGGAATTCATCCATAATGCTCATGACCATCCTGCTCTCTTTTCTGCCGAAGATGTCGCTGTCTATCCTACCGTGCCGCACAAGTCGGCAAAAATGCTCCGCCTCGTAGGAAAAATCCACCTTCTCCTGTATCTCGTAGCGGATCTCCTCATCAAACCGTTTGACAAAATAGTTTTGAGAAAAAATGGCATCCGGTATAACGATGCTACCCTTTTGTAGGGTGATAACAAGGTCGCTATCCTCCTTTTCAGTAATACAGCACCTGAGGCGAGCGTTGAAATTACTAAATTCAAGAACCAATCTGCTATCGCCGTCCACACCGGTATGGGTTTTTGTCATACTACACTCACCGAGGGTCGGGATCTCGTCATGGAAAAAGGTGGCGGCATTTATATTATAGATACCTAAGTCAAAAAGCGCACCGCCGGCAAGTTTTAACGAGTTGAGTCGCGCATCGTCACCGTGTCCAGCTGCATCAAACGCGATGGTGTAGTCTATGCCGACCACCTCGCCAAGCTGTTTTGAGTGTATAATCTCGCTCACCGCCTCATACACAGGGGAAAACCGCGTCCACATGGCCTCCATAAGCAGTACGCCTGCCTCCTCTGCGGCATTGAACAGGATGTTAAGTTTGTTCATGTCGGTGGTCATAATCTTCTCGCAGAGGATATGCTTTTTGTGCTTTATTGCGAGCAAAACATGCTCCATATGCAGAGCATGAGGTGTTGCGATGTATACCGCATCAACGTTTTTGTCGGCACACAGGCTCTCGTAGTCGCCATATGCTATTGCCCCGGGGCAGTGCTGTGTTGCAAAATCGGCGGCACGTCCGGCATCCCGTGCGGCAACAGCCACGATGGAACAGTTGTCTACCCTCTTAACGGAGTTTGTAAACCTCGGTGCGATCTTACCACAGCCGATAATCCCAAAATTAATCTGTTTCATATTTACCTATTTTTTTCTCATACCAATATATTATAACATTAATTTGTGGATTGCACAAGTGGGGAAAGCGTAAAAAAACCGAGCACCCCACAACAAGGGTGCTCGGAGAATCAAGCTGTAATTTTGTCTTAGTTAAGGATAACCTTCTCTGTTTCCATGTCGAACAGGTGAAGTTTTTCCATGTTAAAGCCAATTTTGATGGTGTCGCCGGTGTGGCTGGTGGTGTGTGGCTCAACACGTGCAATCATCTTCTTGCCGCTGTAGTCGAGGTACAGATAAACCTCACTACCCATCAGCTCGCTAACCTCAACCTTTGCAGAGAGGGTGTTGCCAAACTTTGCAATCTGGTCAGTGTTGTCGGTGATGTCTTCCGGACGGATACCAAGCTTAACGGTTTTGCCAACCCATGCATCAAGAGAAGCATCGGCTTTGCTTGCCGGCACGTTGACCTTGTCGCCGTCGATGGTAAGGGTGAAGGTGGAGCCGTCCTTGCCAAGTGTAGCGTCGACAAAGTTCATCTGCGGGCTACCGATAAATCCGGCAACGAACATGTTGCAGGGATTGTCATACAGGTTCTGTGGTGTGTCAACCTGCTGAATCAAGCCGTCTTTCATAACAACGATACGATCGCCCATGGTCATAGCCTCGGTTTGGTCATGGGTAACATATACGAAGGTTGTGCCAAGACGTTGGTGCAGTTTGATGATCTCGGTTCTCATAGCGGTACGCAGTTTTGCGTCGAGGTTGGACAGCGGCTCGTCAAGTAGGAAGACCGCAGGGTTACGAACCATAGCACGTCCGAGAGCAACACGCTGACGCTGACCACCGGACAGAGCCTTCGGTTTACGATCGAGAAGATGCTCGATGTCAAGGATCTTAGCTGCCTCACGCACACGTTGCTCGATCTCAGCTTTTGGAGTTTTGCGGAGCTCAAGACCAAACGCCATGTTCTTATAAACTGTCATATGCGGATAAAGAGCATAGTTCTGGAAAACCATCGCGATGTCTCTGTCTTTAGGAGCTACGTCGTTGACTAAACGATCGCCGATGTGCAGTTCGCCGGAGGTAATCTCCTCAAGACCTGCTATCATACGAAGTGTTGTAGATTTACCACAACCGGAAGGTCCGACCAGGATGATAAACTCCTTGTCTTCAATCTCCATGCAAAAATCGGAAACGGCGGTAACATTACCGGCATAGACTTTGTTAATGTTTTTTAGGGAAATACTTGCCATAATCTTCTCCTTTATAATTGTAAACAACTTTTGCTGTTAATATAATAATACATTATTATTAATAAATTTCAATGGTAAATTATTGACATTTAACCTAAATGTGTGGTAAAATATTGACATGAACAATGAATTGATGGAAATAGCGCGACGCGAGATAGAGGAAAACTACGCCACCGTGTTCGGGGTGGCGGAGCTTTGTGAACTTGTCGGAGTGTCGAAAGAGCATTTGGTGCGCAGCTTTAAACAGTGCTTTGGGGTGACACCCGGCGCATACATTACAACGGTGCGACTTGACAAGGCAAAACAGCTTTTGCGCGAGACAAACTATCCTTTAAAGGTGATAGCCGCCATGTGTGGATACTCGGCGCAGGGCTATTTTGGCAAGGCATATCGCAAACACTATGGCATCTCTCCCGGCGAGGAGCGCAAAAATATTGAGGAGCTCGCACAAAAAGAGGGAGACGAGATGGCAGAGATGTTTTATCTGTAAAACAAGGAACAAAAAACATAAGAAAAACATAATTTTAGAAAGGATAACCTGTGAGACCCGATTTTTATTTCACCTCCTTTAATAAACTCACCCCTAAATTTTTGACCGATAACGGGATAAAGGGGTTACTTATCGATATCGATAATACCCTGTGTAAGCACAACGACCCGCACCCTCTCGAGGGTGCGGCGGAGACACTTTCCATGCTCAAACGCGCCGGTGTGCCATGCTGTATCGTCTCCAACAACGGTAAAAAGAGGGTTAAAGCCTTTGCCGACAGCGTGGGGCTAAAATACATACACAAGAGTGGCAAGCCGTCCGGCACCGGAATACGACGTGCCGCGAAGATGATAGGCTTTAATCCTTACGACTGTGCGGTGGTGGGAGATCAGATTTTCACCGACATTATGGCGGGTAGAAACGCCGGAGCAAAGACAATTTTAGTCGTCCCCGCATCGACGGACGAACCGTTTTGGATAAGGGTAAAACGTATGTTTGAAAAGAGTGTTTTATCCTCGTTAAACGACCCGGAATAGAAAGGGGAATATATGTCAGCAATATTCGGTCCCGCCGGTAGGGCGGCGAGTTTTGAGGCGATGGGGTATAAAAAGTCGGAGCAGATACCGCAATACCTCTCGAAATTTGACCTCAAAGCCTTTGAATACCAGTGTGGACAGGGCGTGCGCGTATCGGAAAAGTCGGCTGCACCGCTCTGCAAGGCGGCAAAGGAGATGGGGATAAGCATGTCGGTTCATGCCCCCTACTATATATCTATGAGCGGCATGGACGAGGAGAAACGTCTAAACAGTCTGCGCTACTTCGCCGAGAGTGTGCGCGCCGTTAAACTGCTCGGCGGCGAGCGGGTTATCTTCCACAGTGGCAGTTGTGGCAAACAGACGAGGGAGAGTGCCTTAGCCCTTGCACTGGACACAATGGGGCGCGTGTTAGAGATGCTTGACTCGGAAGGTATTGGCGATGTGATTCTCTGTCCCGAAACGATGGGGAAGATTGGTCAGCTCGGCGACCTCGAGGAGGTGCTCACCATCTGCAAACAGGATAAGCGACTTTATCCCTGTATCGACTTCGGTCACCTCAACGCAAGAACCGGCGGAGGTATAAAAACAAAGGACGACTACCGCGCAATACTTGAGCGGATGAATGACGTCTTACAGGACGAACGCGCTAAGAGATTCCACGTGCACTTTTCTAAGATAGAGTACACCACCGGCGGAGAGAAACGGCACCTCACCTTCGAGGATGAGGTCTTCGGCCCTGCGTATGAACCGCTTATGGAGCTGTTTGGGGAATACTCACTCTCTCCTACCGTCATATGTGAGAGCGACGGCACTCAGACAGAGGATGCCGCCACCATGCAGAGATATTATGAGGGGATAAAGAAATAGACAGTTTACTTCAAAGGCTGAGTGGAATGACCGCCGCAGTAGTGCTCAATACCCATAATCGCTACTACCTCACCGGTTTTCATTCCAGTGCCGGTGCACTTGTAATATTGCCGGAAAAAAGCTACTTTTTGACCGACTCACGCTATATCGAGATGGCAGATAGTGTCGTGACCGATTGTGAGGTGAGTGAGGTCGTCGATCTTGCAAAAGGTGTTGCGGAGATATTTGAGCGGCACGGCATAAAGCGGTGTATGATGGAGGATATTATTACGGTAAAACAGGCGTCAAAATTTGAGCTTGCACTACCAAAGGTGATGATCGACATATCCGAGGAGCTTAACGATGCAATCCTCGCCTGCCGTGAGATTAAGGACGAGACCGAGATAGGGAATATCGAAAAGGCACAGGAAATAACGGATACAGCCTTTGAACTGACCTTAAAAGAATTAAAACCCGGCATGAGCGAGTGGGAGGTTAAACTCACTTTAGAGGGGCATATGCGCCGGCTGGGGGCAGAGAATATTGCCTTTGACACCATCGCCGTCTCGGGGGAAAAATCATCACTGCCGCACGGTGTTCCGGGGGAACGTTTGCTGCAAAACGGTGACTTTTTAACGCTCGATTTTGGTGCGAAATATAACGGCTACTGCACCGACATTACAAGGACGGTGGCGATAGGACCGATTGACGAGGAGCAGATAAAGGTATATAATATAGTAAAACAAGCACAGGAAACGGCACTCGCGGCACTCGCCCCCGGTAAAATCTGTAGTGATGTGGACGCGATAGCACGCGATATAATCAAGGAGAACGGCTATGATGAATATTTCCGTCACGGTCTCGGGCATAGCCTCGGTATAGAGATCCACGAGGACCCACGTCTGTCGTCTCTTTGCAAAAAAACCGTTTTAAAGGGAATGGTCTTGACGGTAGAACCGGGGATATATCTACCGGGGAAATTTGGTGTTCGCATCGAGGACAGCTGTGTTGTGACCGACGATGGTGCACGCCCCCTATCACGTATTACAAAGGAATTAATAACTGTATAAAAGGAGCAAAAATAGCATGAAAAATACCGACAAGTCGATGGAGACGATTATCGCCCTGTGTAAGGGTCGCGGATTTGTATTTTCCGGCAGTGAGATTTATGGCGGTCTTGCCAATACGTGGGACTACGGCCCCCTCGGTGCGGAGTTTAAAAGCAACGTCAAGAAGGCGTGGCACAAAAAATTTGTGCAACAAAACCCCTATAATGTGGGACTGGATGCCGCAATTCTGATGAACCCGAAGGTATGGGTCGCATCAGGTCACGTCGGTGGGTTTTCCGACCCGTTGATGGACTGCCGTCAGTGTAAGACACGCCACCGTGCAGACCAGCTTATCGAGGCGACGGGTGAGAACCCTGCCGGTTGGGAAAATGCCAAGATGCAGGAGTTTATAACAAAGGAGAACATCGCCTGCCCCGACTGCGGAGCTCATGACTTCACCGACATTCGTCAATTTAATTTGATGTTTAAGACATTTCAGGGTGTGACTGAGGACTCCAAAAACGAAATTTATCTGCGCCCCGAGACGGCACAGGGCATCTTTGTCAACTTCTCAAATGTACAGCGAACCACACGCAAAAAACTTCCGTTTGGTGTCTGCCAGATAGGCAAGAGCTTTAGAAACGAGATAACCCCCGGCAACTTTACCTTTAGAACACGTGAATTTGAGCAGATGGAGCTGGAGTTTTTCATCAAGCCGGGCACCAACACGCAGTGGTTTTTATACTGGAAAGAGTTCTGTCACAAATTCCTTCTTGACTGCGGTCTGAAAGAGGAAAATGTGAAGTTGCGTGACCACAGTGCCGAGGAGCTGTCCCACTATTCCACCGCTACGACCGACTTTGAATTTTTGTTCCCGTTCGGTTGGGGTGAGCTTTGGGGCGTTGCCGACCGCGGTGATTATGACCTGCGCTGTCACGGCGAGACGAGCGGAAAACCCATCGAATACTTCGACGAGGAGTCAAAGGAGCACTACATTCCCCACTGTATCGAGCCTTCACTCGGTGTCGACCGTTTTGCCCTCGCCCTCCTCTGTGACGCATATGACGAGGAGAAGGTCGGCGAGAATGATACTCGAGTTGTCCTTAGATTGCACCCGTTCTTAGCGCCGTTCAAAGCGGCGATATTACCCCTGTCTAAAAAATTGTCGGAGAGTGCACGTGAGATATTCGAGGGTTTGAGCGCCGACTTCATGGTGGACTATGACGAGTCCGGAAGTATCGGCAAACGCTACCGCCGCCAGGACGAGATAGGCACACCGGTCTGCATCACGGTGGATTTTGACACCGCAGAGGATGGATGTGTAACGGTACGTGATCGTGATAGCATGGAACAAAAGAGAATAAAGATAACCGATCTGACCGACTATCTTAATGAACTGATTAAACTATAGAGGAAAAGATTATGCAGATTTATTTCTTCACTCGAACCGGACGGTGTCGCACCATCGCCGAGAGTATCGCCAAATCACATGGGGTTGTTGCAAACAGCATCGATGACGGCAAGGACTGGAGCGGAAAGCTCAACTTTGTTAAGGCAGGCGCGGCGGCGGCAAAAAAAGATAGCCTAAAGTCAAGCTATGTCGAGGTGACAGACGACGAGATAGTGTTGGTATTCCCCATCTGGGCAGGAACCATGCCACCCGGTGTGCGGTACTTTGTACAGAATGTAGATACAAAAAAGGTCAAGGCGGTGGCTGTGAGTGCCGCGACCAGCCTGTCGGAGGCGGAACAGACCCTGTTTGGTAGATTTTTTGAGGTTAAAGGCAAGGTCATAGAACCACCGTCGGAACTAATGAGGTAAAGGATAAAAATAAATGGCTTTATGCGAATTTGAAAATGAATATGATATAGCGATTGATTTCTCCCATTTTGATAGCAACGGATATCTCACCCCGACGGGATACCAATATATTGTCAATGCAGTGGCAGATAAACACCTATTTAAATACGATGTAGCGTATGAGACGTTGATAAAACTTGGGATATCATGGGTGATACTGTCGCTGACCATCGATATTGTAAATCCTGTGCGAGACAGGAAAAAACGACTTATCGGCAAAACCTGGTATTCTCAACGAAAGGGGATATTTTTCCGCCGTGAGATGAGTGTACAGGACGAGGATGGTGTGCATATACTTAACTGCACCATGTATTCCACCCTTTTGAATCTCGAGACACGCAGCATCTTTCGCTCTCGTGAACTACCATTCAAATTGATGGAGCCGACCGAGAAGTTTCTGATTGAGGCGAAACCGACCTTTAAGGAAAAGTATGAGTATACCCTATGTGAAAAACGTGTGGTAAAACGGAGCTACCTCGACATGCTCGGCCATGTCAACAATGGGCGGTACAGTGAGTTTTGTTACGATGCACTGACCGACGAGGAGGCAAGCCTCGCACGGCTGTCACGCTTTGAGATATACTTTGTATCGGAGTTAAAGCTAAGCGAGGAGTTTAGTATACATAAATCGATCACGGACGATAAAATAACGGTGATGGGATATAACGAGAATCTCGATAAACCGGCGTTTTATGGTGTGTTTTGGTATAAATAGAACAGCGGAGAAAAAATCTTGAAAGCAGAGATAATTGCGGTCGGCACCGAGCTTTTGCTCGGCGACATAGTCAACACAAATGCGCAGTTCCTTTCAAAGGAGCTTGCAAAGATGGGATTTGAAGTCTATCACCAGGCTGTGGTGGGCGATAATTCGACACGCCTTGCCGAGGTTGTTCGGCAGGCGATGACACGAAGTGGACTTATCGTTCTTACCGGTGGTCTCGGTCCTACCGCTGATGATCTCACCAAGGAGACGGTTTGTGAGGTGTTCAAGGACCGCCTTGAAATGGATGCGGATGAGCTGAAAAAAATTCAAGGTTTTTTCGCCTCGATCGGAAAGCCGATGACGCGCAACAACCAAAAACAGGCGATGTGCCCTGTGTTCGGCGAAAAGATGATTAACGATGTCGGCACCGCCACCGGTGCGCTGTTTTTCGACAAGGTCACCGATGTCATGGCGGCAGTTTTGCCCGGACCGCCGAGAGAGATGGAGTGGATGTTTACAAACCAACTCCGTCCACGTCTTGAAAAGTTTCAAAACGGCTGTCTTGTCTCAAAGATACTGCGTGTTTACGGCATCGGCGAGTCGGAGTTAGAACCAAAGATACAGAATTATCTAAGTAGCACAAATCCGACCGTCGCACTCTATGCCAAGGAGCAGGAGGTTGCCATTAGAATTACCGCGAGGGCGGACACACCGGTCGCGGCTACGACGCTTGTAACGGCGGCAGAGAGCAGAATTCGGTTGGTTTTGCAGGAGAATGTCTACGCGATAGGGGAGACTTCGCTCGAGCGTGTCGTGGTCGGGCTGTTGCACGAAAAATTAAAAACCATTTCCACCGCAGAGAGTTGCACCGGTGGTATGCTGTCAGAGTTTTTGACCTCGGTGGAGGGCGCATCGGAGGTGTTTCTAAGTGGGCTTTGCACCTATTCCAACGACAGCAAGAGCGCCCTGCTCGGAGTAAATAAAAAGATTATAGAAAAACACGGCGCAGTGTCGTCGCAGGTTGCAGGGGAGATGTCACGCGCGGCATGTGCGAGAAGTGGCGCAGATATCGGTGTCGGCATAACCGGCATAGCAGGTCCCGGCGGTGGCACGGCGGAAAAACCGGTCGGTCTTGTCTATATTTCCGTTACATATGAGAAGCTGACCTTTGTCAAGCGACTTGACCTCGGCAAGGGTAGGGGAAGAGACTGGGTGCGCCTCGCGGCGGTCAAGAATACACTCGATCTTCTGCGACGTATTCTTTGCGATATGGAGCTTGACGGCGTTCGGGTCTTTGAGGAAAAGGAGATTACCGATTTTGAAAAAACGGGCGGCGCGCGCCGAGGAGGACTATTCGGGAAGATACTCAAGGTTTTATTAATCCTCCTGCTTGCCGCAGGTATCGGTGTCGGAGCATTTTTCGGAATAAACTACCTTAGAAACAGCAATTTTCATCTGCCGGAAGCTACCCCGGACTTTATACTTGGGTTCATAGGCGGTGACAGTGCGACCGAGATGGGGTATCCTGCCTTTGTCGGCAAGCCGTCCACCGGGTCGGACGAGTATATCTCGGCGGTTCAACAGCATCTTACCGTCTTAAAAGCTCAAAACCCCGATACGGTGGGTTGGCTATATGTGCCGAGCACCGACATAGAACTGCCGATAGTCAAGGGTGAGGACAATGTCGGCTATACCACCGTGGGGTTTGACAACGAGCCCTTAGACGGTGGTATTGCTTTTATGGACTCTCGACCTCTATCGGACGACAATAACGGCATTAACACGAACATATACAGCACCTCCCAATTCGACGACCTTGCTCGGCTTGAAAACATTGAGAGGGCGAATCAGGTGCAGAGTTTTAGCTATGTGAGTGAGGAAGAGGTCACCCACTATCAGATAATATCACTGTATCTTGACGACACCACTGAGGTGGTCGGCACCGACACCGCATCGGTA
>CAYJMO010000033.1:0-21770 GCA_964371365.1 uncultured Oscillospiraceae bacterium | reverse complement strand
CATTGATTCTCCTCATAATTGTTTAACTTAAACTAACGACTAAGGATAAAGACAGTCGGATGACTATATCCCCGAGAGATGATAGCATCAATTAAAATCCTTTAATTAACATAGTATCAAAAGAGCTTTTAATCACGGTGGAAAAGCCGGATTGATCCAGTTGAATTGTGGCCCCGTAGAAGGACATCGGTATCGGTTCCGACTGACCTTCTATGTAAGAGCTGGCGGTGGTGGTCGCTTTCAGAATGGTCAACTCCTTGAAGGCACTCCCATTCTCCGGTGTGTACTCACCGTACAATATGATCATGTGCGAATTCGGCTCAATATAGCTCAACGGCTTGTCGGTGGTGTTTATATACTCTGCGAGTTTCGCCGCATTTTCACTCGGTGACAACCCAAAGTTTTTCACCAGATCAGGGGTTTGCGAACCGGCGATAACCTCATATCCCAAACGAATTGTATTGTTTTCATAGTAGTATATCGGGTTGGATTTCATCCGAACAATACCCGCAAAACCGAAGTTTGCAATAAATCCGCTTGTGCCGCTCAGCCCCTTAATGCCGTTGTTCACAAAAAAGTCATACGCCGCCTCACGCGATTCGTCGGTATGGGTGATATTGGCTCCTGCCCTGGATTCAATAAAGGCATACAGTTCGTCCGGCGTGTTCCAGTAACCACCCTCAACGGTGTATGTACCATTATTATTCGCGGTCATATAGTCCACCTCAAGGTCACCATCATGTATCCCTTGCAAAAGCTCCGCCACCATATCGGCATCGCCAATTTCCGGCGCCGGATCGCTATATATTCGTTCCCAAATATATTCCGGATCGTCGATCATGCCATCTATTTCGTCATATAGACTACCGTTTTTCGGTCTTAACGGTGGGTTAAGACCTTCCGGACCGTCATACTCCTCCTGTGGCTGTCCCTCCTGTGTCGTATCCTCCTGTGTCGGCTCTTCCTGCGGTTGTTCCTGTGCGCCCTCCTGCGGATCGTTCGATGTTCCACCGCTCTCCTCCTGCCAGAGTAGGAAGAGTGAGCCCTGTGGCACCGCGCCGATGTCGTTCAACGCCTTAAGTGCAGCGTTGTTCTCTACATACTCAAACTCGTAGTTAATGTCGCTACCCTTTAAAATAATTGTATAAACTCCATTCTCGCCCAGCTCGGAATAATCCCCCGAGATGCGCGTCAAACCCTCCCCAAGATCGAGATTCATATTATATGTATAGTCATCGAGCAGTTCAAACGCGGTCATCTCCTGTGTATCATAGGTGATTCCATCTGCGTCGGTCTCACAGGTATAAAGTCCTATCGGGACGATGTGAGAGTAGCCGTCATTCTGCAATTCTGTCAGATTGGCAACCGACAACAAGCTCTCTAAACTGCAACCTGTTAAAAGCAGGGAAAATGTAAGTAACAATGCTAAAATTCTTTTCATAAATACTCCAAGACAAAATATCGGCGTAGGTCACCCTATACCGATATTATATCACATTTATATCACATTAAAATGTAATAGATTATTATTTTGTTGTATTATCTTACGATGTTGCAGCTGTTTGCTAAACTATTCCGGTTGATGGCTGTGTGCGAATGTTGCCGCGATGCAGGAAAAAAACACCGACGAGCAAAGTCCGGCGGAGGCGGCTGTCAATCCTCCGGTTAGAGCTCCGGTAATCCCGTCCGATTTCACGGCATCCATGACCCCTTGCATCATTAGATGACCAAATCCGGGTAGCGGAACCGTTGCACCGGCACCGGCAAAATCTACAATTGGCTGATATAGCCCAAAAGCCGACAGGCTCGCACCGAGTATAAAAAGTCCGACCAATATCTTCGCCGGAGTGAACGCGAATGAATCCATGAGCAGTTGACAAATTCCACACAGCGTGCCACCTATCGCGAACGCCTTTAAAAGCTCTATGAACATCAGTTCACCCCCTGCAAGCCGAGACTTATGCCAAGCGCGTTGTCGACCTGATTCAATCGGGAGTTCGGAATCACCCCTGTCCTCTCGCGCAGTCTGGTCTTATCTATGGTACGAAGTTGTTCCAACAGTACCACGCTATCACGTGTCAGTCCACAGTCGGCACTGCTTATCGGTATGTGTGTGGGCAGAGGACTTTTCCCCGTCTTGCTGGTGATTGCCGCTGCAATAACGGTCGGGCTGTGACGATTGCCGATATTATTTTGAACGATAAGTACCGGCCTCACACCCCCCTGTTCCGAACCGACGACCGGACTTAGGTCTGCGTAAAATACTTCCCCTCTTTTAATCTCCATCTTTGACTACCTCATATTAATTTCGATAGTATTATTTTTGCCCTCTCTTTACATTTTATTCCGATTACGTTATAATTTACTATATAATTTTCGACAAGAAAGGATATATTAATATCATGAAAATAGGGATTGATGCGGTATTAATATCAAGAATGGAGAAATCACTCCAAAGCGAGCGCTTTATCAGTCGAGTTTTCGGGGCACAGGAGCGTGCAGAGCTTGCCTTGCGTAGCTATTCGCCAAAATCCGCCGCCGCATGTTTTGCTGTTAAAGAAGCATTTGGCAAGGCACTGGGTTGCGGTATCATGACAAAATTTTCACTGCAGGACGTCCAACTTCTTCACAAAAAAAGCGGTCGTCCCTATATAAAACTATCCTGCAAAGCACTAAAGCTCTGCAGGAAGAAAAAAACAAAGGTCTCGATAACTCACGAGGGCGGTTTAGCTATTGCGGTCGTGGCGATAGTTAAGGCTTGACTATAAACTTCCCTGCGGCGCGTTTTTGGGCGTCGGATAAAAGTGTCGCAAGCTCTTCAATAGATACGCTACCCGCAATCATGGAGGATACATCTATCGCGCCGGACGCTATAAGATCAATAGCTCGTTGTTGAGTGTAGGGATTTATAAAGGACGCCTTTATCTCGCACTCTTTTTTGAAGAGGGAGAACGGTTTTATTTCGATAACCTCGTCGGCATCGGTCAAGCCGAACAGCATAACGGTCGATTTTTTGCCTGCAAGCTCCACCGCGAGGGTTGCGGTCAGGGGCTTACCCACACATTCTATGACGCAGTCTCCACGAATACCGTGCTTTTTTAATGTCGAAACGACATCCTCGTTTATAGGGTCGATAGCGATATCGGCACCGAGTTTTATTGCCGCCTCGCGCCGCACCTCAATTGTCTCGATAACTGCCACATTACATGCACCTGCCTTTTTCGCAAGCGCTAACATGATAAGTCCTATCATTCCGGCACCGATGACTATAACATCCGAGCCGGGTTTTATGTTGCACATATCGATACCGTGCAGGCAACATGCGACCGGTTCCGCCATCGCACCTTGCTCATAACTCATGTTATCCGGCAGGGCATAGACCGCACACTCCGGTGCCTTGCAATATTCCGCAAAACCGCCGTCCATGGTGACGCCCACACTCTGCATGTTTTCACAAAAGTGTCCGAGCGAAGATCGACAGTAATAACAGTTGCCACACAGCACATTGGGGTCGACGCAAACCCTGTCACCCACCGCAAAACGGGTCACATTCTGCCCAATTGAGGTTATGATACCTGCGAGCTCGTGACCGAAGATCATCTCCCCTTTGACCTCGCCGGAGCCCTCCTGTCCCTCAAACATATGAACGTCCGTCCCACACACACCACACGCCTTGACATTGATAATTACATCATTATCGCCCGGTATAGGAGTTGTGCGCTCGACCACCTTCATGTCACGTGGTCCGTAATATACTGCCGCTTTCATGTGATACATCTCTCCTTTTCAATTTTTTTACAGTGCAATAAATTCTAAATTTAATTAGTGGCTGTTCAAAGAATCTCGTCACAACAAGCGACGGCAAAAGCCTCACGTTTTAAACGGTCGAGACGCTTTTCATAGGGTATTTTTCGATTAGCTCCTCCACCTCTGCAAGGGTAGGCATGGCAGGAATACCGCCACGTTTTTGCACACAGAGTGTTGCGGTTGCGTTACCGAAGTAGGCGAACTGCTCCGCCTGCTGTAGTGTCACATCACCCGGTTTTAAATTACTCTTTGCAAGACAATAGAGAAAGCCGCCCCAAAATGCATCCCCTGCACCGGTGGTGTCCACCGCGGGCAGATCTATGCCGGCGACGACGACACCGCCCTCAGCGGTTGCGACGTATGCCCCTTTTTTCCCGAGTGTAACACAGACTATCTTTATTCCCTCACACAACAATTTTTGTGCCGCCTCTTGCGGTGTTTCGGTATCGGTTAGCAGCTCCGTTTCCTCGTCCGAGAGTTTCATCACATCGACAAGAGGTAGAAGACTTCGCATCTGCTCCTTTGCCGTCTCAACATTCTCCCAGAGTGAGGCGCGATAGTTGGGGTCATAAGCAACCGTCACCCCGTTGCCTTTCGCGGAATTTAGCGCATGTCTTGTGGTGCTCCTCGCCGGTTCAGCGGTCAACGAGAGAGAACCCACAGCGAGCACCGTGCTGGACTTCAGTTTTTTTTCGTCCACCTCAAAAAGTTGCAACATGGTGTCCGCACCCGGCTTTCTGCTGAAGGAAAAACTGCGTTCCCCCTCCGGTGAAAGGGATACAAATGCAAGGGTGGTAAAGACCTTGTCGTCACTCACTATCCCCGTAATATCCACACCAAAATCGGCAAGCTCTTTTATAAGAAACTCACCCTGCATGTCGCTGCCCACCTTGCCTATAAATGCAGACGGATAGCCTAAACGACGTACCGCAACAGCTACATTTGCCACCGCACCACCTGCATTCTGTTCAAACAGTTTATTCCCCGTCGCTGAAAAGCCGGCGTCGGTATAGTCAATCAATAGTTCACCGAGTGTAGTAATCATGTTAGGACTTCTCTTTCTGTTTTAAGTTTAAAAATATGTTTTAAGTATACCAAATCTTTCGTTCTAAATCAATACAAACTTTGTTTTTTGACAATGCACACCTATAATCGATATTTTTGCTTAGTCAAAACTCGGACTATATATTAAGCTTTTAAATCGACGACCTTTCGGTGTCTTTTGTTGCTTTTCTTAAGCTCGTACATTCTTGAGTCGGCGATAGCGATCAGCTGCGATGCAGTAAGATGCTCTTTGGGGTGGTGGAATGCTACTCCATAGCTGATGGACGTGGTATATTTCTTTTTATAGATTTTTGGGATTTTGGTAACCGATTTATAGCACTGTATTAGCCTTTTTGTTACCTCATCCTCTTTTTTATAGTTGCCTATAACGACTATTTCGTCACCGCCGTAACGACATATAGTATTTTCACTAAAAAACTCTTTTAAGATGTCTGCTACGGTTACAATATAAAAATCACCCTCCTCATGCCCATAGTTATCATTGACTATCTTTAGACCGTCAAGATCTACAAAGGCCACAAAAAACAGACTGCTGTCGGCAATTTGGGCATTGATTCGCTCGTCAGCATAATCTCTTGAATATAGGCCGGTGAGGACATCGGTTAGTGCATCTTTTTGTATCTTTTCTAACTGCTGAATATCCTCCGTGTTTTTCTTTTTTAAAAGTCTAAACGTCTCGGTCGATATCCTAAGCTCGGCAGAACTGTATGCAAACAGGATGAAAACTGCGAACGCATTGATAACAAATAACCCTAAAATTATATAATGATAGAGCAGCTCGTTTCCACCGGTATCGACTCGCATACTCTGCTGAAACGCAAATATGATCACAAATAAAACCGAAAACGCGGCTGTCAAAAAGGATAGATTTTTAGTGTCGGCAAGTATCGTATCAAGAGCACTTCGTGAGATCATCTTGCGTGCCAAGTTAATTGTAGATATAGAAAGAGTAAAGCAGATTATCGCAACAATCGATGCGATAGTGTGGTCAGTAATGGTGTCTACTACAAGCCCATCGTTAAATAAAGCCACAACCGAGAGCGCAATCATTCTTTTAGCAAATAGGTTGATGCAAAATGTGACGGAAATAAACAACGACGGGATTAGTTCTTTCTTAAAGACAATCTTTGTCTCAATTAGCAACACTGCGGCATACAAAAGCATGAAAAGAGGCTCATGCTCAACCGAGACATAAAAAACATACAGATACCAAAAAACAAGGTTGATAACCCCGCACACTACACAGGCAAGAACAGGGAACTTATTGACGTTGAAGATATACGAAGAATAGGAAAAAAAGGAGAAATAATAACCCACAAACGAAAGGATAAATAGCAATAAAAACAACAATTCCATCTTTATACCCCCTCCCTTTCCTTATAAAACCGCTCCTTGTTTATGCGCATGTTTTCATCTGCTACCGAGAGAATATGGCTTGTTCCCATCTTTTTCATCCCGTCATCAACCAAGACCGAACCAATACTTGCAGAAACTAAGAATTCCTCTGTCTTGTCCCGCTCTGCGATGGCGTCGTATATTCGCTCGATTACAGTATCACAGTTTTGCTCCAGTATGTTTGAGGCAACAACTAAAAACTCATCGCCACCTATCCTTGCGAGCACGTCATCCTCACGAATAGCACACATAATAGCAGTGGCGATATTCGTAATAAGTCGATCACCCGCACTGTGTCCAAGTGTGTCGTTTGTGTATTTTAGCCCATTAATATCCATAAACAAAACATAGAAGGGCTCGCTGTCCTGCGATGCACATAAATTTTCCAGCACCTGCATAACATATCTTCTATTATATACACCGGTAAGGTCGTCACGCTCGGATTTTCTTGTCAACGTCTCCTTCTTTTCAGATATGTCCTTTTGCTCCGAGATGACCTTGTCGGAGTAACGTTTGTATAGATTAGCGTTGATAAGGCCGATAGCATACAAAAAGAACAGATAAAACACAAGCAGTGAACCGAGCGAGACGGCGCCGGTCAGTACAATCTGCTCTATATAAAGGCTATCATTTATTAACAAAAAGGCGTGTGCAATCTGGAACATGACCACGAGCATTACCGACACAAGCAACATAACAGAGTATTTCCCTTGAGTTGAAACTCTCTGTATGGATTTGTTGTCGATATGTTTTTTTACAACCTCCTGAGCGATTATCAAGAACGAGCAGGCGATAATCACGATTAAATAATCGTAGTTGGTGCCCCTTAAAAGTTCTTCCGGTGTTACTCCCACGGCGTTGCTGAAAATTGCTATTATCGGGGTAATAAAGGCAGAGATGTGCAGAACAAAGATAGACGTTCCGCAAAAAATTTGGATATAGTTTGCCCTTGAGGTCAATTTAAATTCGATGTTGAGCGCCAAGAAAAACGTGATGATAATCAGATAATAAGGTGCATGAAGCAGTTGATAAACACAAAATAAAACGGTGTTTATCGCAGCCAATAGCACAAATAAAGCCTTGTTTTTAGATCCACCTATCAGAAGATTGGAGGCATACATGAAGATTGAATACTGGTACGAGAACATAAACGCCAGCGATATCACCAACAGGATACTATTCAGATTGATTTCCATAATCGCGGCTCCTTTCATTGGGTTCTTTTTGATTGAATAATGTCAAGTTGGGAGGGAGTATCGTTTTTGAAAAATCGCTTGTCGAAAAGCAGGAATAATACATATCGTATCTGTAATCCGACAGAATATCACTAATCTTATTATAAAGATAATCGTTTTCAAATATAAGCTTTGTGATAAAGGGGTTGTATCTTGTGTCGATCTGAGAGAGCAGATCCTCCCGCATATGTTCAAGAGTCTTTTCTCTTGCATAGCTACGCCCGACATTATCGGTTGCAGCATCTATCGAGTCTGCAATCGATATTGTGTCTATGATAAACTTGACGGGTGAGGATAGGTTATCGAAATCTTGCGGATAGCCAAACTTCCCGTTATAACTTTTGTGGTGCCCGAGTGCAATGTCGGATATGCAGGAAAACAGCTCATTGTTTTTTTGAAACTGGATACTGGTGGCGCTTTGAAGTGATTCAAGACTGATGGTATCCACGACGGTGCTCTGCTCCTTTTTTATAAAGTCTTTTGCCTTGTCGGAGTGTTGCTGAATCATCTCAAACTCTTTATCGGTCAACTTTCGTGCATAGAAGGACACCATGTGGGAGTATACTATCTTCCCGATATCATGCATCAAGCCTGAAAGCCAAACAAAGAGTTGTAGCTCTTCGACATGATCTGATACATCCTGCACGCAATCAATACTCGGAATGCCTATCAGCTGCTCCGGATAAAACTTTGCAATATACTCTATTATGGTGCAGGACAACTTCGCAACCATGACCGAATGGACATAGGTGGGAGGATGACGAAAGACGGTGAGGGATAGCAACAATTTGAGATAGACATAGTCGTCAAAAATATAGTGACTGCCCAGTGCAAAGTTTGTCAGCATGGTGGTGACATAGGAGCGAGACACGTTGTCCGGTATGTGCATCACATAGTCAAAAACATCCTTTTCCACCTGTTGCGCTATATCCAACTTGTATTCGTCGGAAAACTCATCGGGGGAAACGTAGCCTAAATAGTGTAAAAACAATGCGGCAACATGAAGCTTTTTGTAAAGATCATCGTAGGTATAATCGTCGTCCGCCTGCTTATAAACACCGTACAGAAAGTCCACAAGATCATGTGTACTCATCATGCCGTTGTAATATTTTGCGGCGTTATAAAAATAAAGGTGTTTTATGGTGGACGAAGTGAAGTCGTTATTCTCGATAACATTCTTCGCAAGATAGCTTTTATAAAGCCTGTCGGCGGATTCAAAAAGTCGTTTTATGTGCCGTTCTTTAACATCACCTTTTCTTGAGCTTGATCTCAATGTTGTAATGGTGTTGGAACACAGATTTTCATGTAGATTATGAAAATATGCCTCCCACGGGAAATCGGGATCGATTTTTTTAGCGGTATTGTTCCAAAAATCCAGTGCCTTGTCGTATCTACGATAGGTTTCATCTATATTTAAATCCGGAACACTGATATAGGAGTTGCCGTACGCCCTGACGATAAGGTTGCGTGTTTCCTGGTTAAACTGCTCATATCG
Source organism: uncultured Oscillospiraceae bacterium (assembly GCA_964371365.1). Lineage (GTDB taxonomy): Bacteria > Bacillota > Clostridia > Oscillospirales > Ruminococcaceae > CAYJBH01. The sequence goes on along the minus strand of CAYJMO010000033.1, from coordinate 12,773 downwards.
GTTACTGTACTCTATCACACGGTCATAACACGCCGACATCTCCTCCCTAAAAAGTATTTTGTCAAGGTAAAAAAGTGCCAGACCTTTGAAAAACATGTTTTTGATGTACATCTCATCGTCATTTACAGAGGCGGCGTATACTACAAGAGCGGATCTGATGTCAAAGGAAAGCCCTGTGTCGACACTTTCTTTATAGCCGGACAGCCGCTCGGCAAATTCCTGCAACTGCAATGCAGTATTGTGTGACATCTTCTCCGGTGATTTTAAATGTGGTGCGATATATCTTGATATTATATCGTTTGTCTCGGAAATAATTGTACGTATGACAACGCCTCGCTCCTCTAAAACAGCCCTTACATTCTCACGCGTAATCCCACTTTTGTCGGAAAACTGTTTTGATGCAAGTTCTGTAAATTGAAGTTCGTTATTTATTATTGTGTCATAAAATTTTTTCATTATATCCCGTGACTGTTGTTAGACACCAAGAACAACCGTTGGTTATCTTCCGATTTTCTTTAATATAATTATATTACATTTTTGTCATTTTTGCAATATTATATATTGATGCTTCCCATCCATTTTACAAGGTCGTTGATAATAGGTTTTATAGTGCTTGGTTTTAGTGGTGATTTAAAGCCAATTTCATCCAAAAGATCACAGTATGTATATTGATGTATGTTTTTAACAAACCTGTTGTAAAGTGATAAGGTTTTCTCATAATCGTCGAGGCAGGCGAGATGGAATTGTATCGCGACAATCTGAGAAAGTGCATAGTCGATATAATAAAACGGAGATTTAAATATGTGTTGTTGCCGTTGCCATCCGGCGCCCACAGAGTAGAAAGGAATATCCTCCCTATGGATACCGGGACGGAATTTCGACTCGAATTCCAACCACAGCTCGTCACGCTGTGCCGGTGACAGATCCGGATTTGCGTATATCTGCTCCTGAAACTCGTCCACCTGACAGGCATACGCAATAAGAATGAGTGCGTTTTCAGCATGTGTAAGCATGTATTTCTGTGATTGATCCTTAAAAAACATCTCATGCCACGGTGCTGTTAAAAACTCCATCGCCATGGAACAGCTCTCATTAATGTCCATAGATGCCTCGCTATAATACTGTTGATCATCTAAGTTGCAGATATATCTTGCATAGGCATGTCCCGTTTCATGTGTAAAAACGTTTAAATCCGCTACGGTGTTGTTGAAATTTGCAAATATGAACGGATATTTATAGTTTGTAAGATAGGAGCAAAAACCACCCGAGGATTTTCCAATCTTTGGGTAGACATCCATCAACTCATTGTCGACCATAATCTTAAAAAAGTCCGACATCACGGGTGACATTTCATTGAACATTTTCTTTGCGGCATCGATCAGCTCCTCGCCGAAGATCTGAAGCTTGGGTGACCCGTCTGCAAACGAAACATTAAGGTCATAATAGCTGATGTCGTCAATCCCGAGTCTTGCCGAGCGGTTTTTGTATATCTGTGTCACTATCGGAACTATGTCGAGCAACACCTGCTCTTTGAAAACCTTGACATCGTTTTTGTCGTAGCAGTTGCGACGCATACGAGCATATCCGAGCTCGATGAAGTTTTCAAACCCCAATATCTTAGCCTGTGTTGTACGGTTTTTCACCAGCCGGTCAAAGATATCGTCCAACGAGTCTTTGACGGTGTTATAGCACTCACCCTCCGCAATAAGCGCATTCTTTCTTATCTGTCTGTCAACATCTTCTTTGTATGGGATCAACAGAGGGAGCGGTAGAGTTTTCCCATCGAAATCTACCGTGAGTTTGGACATTGTCTCGTTGTATTTTGTAACGAGCTCACTTTCCTCTCGCATATTATCTATGTTTTCATGGGTAAACGCTTTTCTCATCAGCTCATAGTTGAGCATTGTTACATAACCTATATTATCAGCCAGCTCATCTTTAAAGGGACTTTTAAAGATTTCCTCGCGCATAATATTATATTTTTCGGTTAAAAGAGGATGTGTTTGTGTAAATTCTCGCAACTCTTTTCGATAAAAGTCATTATCCGTTCCAAGAAATACATGTATGCGAACTAAAACGAACTGTGTGTTATAATCATACGACAGCGACTCAAACTCATCATAGAGTTTGAACTGTTGCTCCGCTGATTTTGCGGCAGAAAACTTATCGATAAGCAGATCATATTCTTTGAAGAGCTGATCAAAATCAGGCCTTGTGTATTTTATTTCTGAAAATTTCATTATGCTTCCTTTTTAAATTGTCATTCCGAATAGAATAGCGACTCCCACATAGATAAGGCTTAGCACTATTATAAGCGGACCGAAGGTTATAAGCGCGGCGATCAGCATTGCTGCAAGGTCGCCCTTTTCCAAATCTATGCTGTCGTAATGTTCATCAAGCTCCTTTTTGGTCTTGTTCTTTCGGGTGAAAAAGGAGAAAAGCCCATTGTATCCTTTCATCTAATTATCCTCCCGGACACCCGCGTGGTGGCAGGCGATTAGATGACCCTCTTGAATTTCACGCCATTGCGGAAGCTCGACCTCGCACCTCTCGTCCGCCTGTTCGCATCGAGGGTGAAACTTACAACCGGAGGGGGGATCTATCGGACTGGGAATATCCCCTGCAAGTGGTGTTATCTCACCTTTTTTGTCGATGTCGGGTATCGAATTTAACAGCGCACGGGTATAAGGATGGCAGGGGTTTTCAAAAAGTGTCTTGGTGTTTGCAAGCTCCACAATGTTGCCAAGATACATGACCGCTATGCGATCGCAGATAAAACGCACCGTGCCGAGGTCGTGGGATATAAAGAGGTAGGTTAGATTATTTTTCTCCTTTAAATCCAAAAGAAGATTAATTATTTGGGACTGTATCGACACATCAAGGGTGGCTATCGATTCGTCACATACCACAAAATTAGGTTTGAGCGCAAGGGCACGAGCGATGCCGATACGTTGACGTTGACCGCCGGAAAACTGATGGGGGTAACGATGTAGCATATAATCCTGCAAACCGCAACTCTCCATCACCGATAAAGTATATCTATTGAGTTCGCTGTCCGATCGTTTATAGATTTTATGTGCTACTAACGCCTCACTTATCAACTGACCCACCGTCAATCTGGGGTTGAGTGAGGAGTAAGGGTCCTGAAACACCATCTGGAGCTCGCGTCGCAGTTGCCTCAACCTCTCCCTTTTCAATGTCTCGAGCAAAATGCCCTTGTAGATAACATTGCCGGCCGTTTGACGGTACAGCTGCAAAACAACTCGACCGAGGGTGGATTTGCCGCAACCGGATTCACCCACAAGCCCGAGCGTCTCGTTTTCGTAGATATCAAGAGTTACACCGTCGACCGCCTTTACATATTGTTTTTTTTCAAAAAAACCAAGGCTCTTTTTAACCGGAAAGTGCATCTTTATATCATTGAGCGAGATTAAAATCTTACTGTCCATCTCGCCTCCTTTTCTCGGGGAAAAAACAGCGGATTTCATGCCCCTGTGAAACCGTCTCGAACCTCGGCTCCTCCTCGACGCATCGCTGTGTTGCAAAGCGGCATCGTGGCGCAAATTTGCAACCATCGGGAAGGTTAAGTGGGTGGGGCACACTCCCCTCAATCGCAACGAGTCGTCCGCATTTTTCGGCGACGCGGGACGGTATGCTGTTTAAAAGCGCCTGTGTGTAGGGGTGGGAATAGAGTGCATCCTCGTCAAAGATCGTCTCCTTTGAGGTCAGTTCCACCACCTGTCCGCAGTACATTACCGCGACATCGTCCGCCATCAAATTAATGACCCCGAGGTCGTGTGTTATGAACATAATGGAGGTAGAATTCTCCCTCTTCAGCTCGTTCATCAACAGTAGTATCTGCGCCTGTATTGTGACGTCAAGTGCCGTTGTCGGCTCGTCCGCAATCAAAAGTTTTGGCTTGCACGCAAGGGCAATCGCAATCATTACACGTTGTCGCATACCGCCGGAAAGCTCGTGTGGATAGCGTTTGAGCATCAGCTCGGGTTCCGGGATTTTCACCGATCTTAAAAGATCTACTGCGGCCGCTCTTGCGAGGGGACCTTTCATCTTTCGATGAAGTCGCAAAACCTCGGTTATCTGGCGTTCTATCGTAAAAACCGGATTTAGGCTGGTCATCGGCTCCTGAAAGATCATCGAGATATTGTTGCCGCGAACGGACCGTATCTGCCTGTCATCCATGTCGGACAACACCATATCTTCAAAAATTATCTGTCCGTCGTGGATACGTTGGTTTTTCTCGAATAGCTTTAAAACACTCATGGCGGTTTGACTCTTTCCCGAGCCGGATTCACCTATGATGCCAAGGGTTTTCCCCCTTTCAACCTTTAATGAAACACCGTTCACCGCCTTTATAATTCCTTGTTTGGTGGTGAAATAGCAGTGTAGATTGTCTATCTTTAACAAGCTCAATTTAGCGGTGCTCCTTTCTGTATTTTGGAGTTTGTATAGTCGATATCTTCGACGGTCGACCTATTCATCCGAGCGGGGGTCCATAGCCTCCCGCAGTGCATCCCCCAACATATTTATCGAAAGTGCGGCTGCGATGACAAATACCGCCGGTATAAGCCAACGCCACCAATAAAACTCAATGACCGCGATCTCCTGTGCAGAGCTGAGAATGTTCCCCCATGACGGGGTGGGCTCTGCCACGCCGAACCCGATAAACGAGAGCGCCGCCTCAAAAAGAAGTGACGAGGCATAGGAGAGTGTAATGCTGACTATCACAAGATTAAATATGTTGGGTAACACATGTCGCCACATGATGACATGGTTGCGCAGACCCAGTGCACGGGCGGCAGTAACAAAATCCTTTTCACGCTCTAAAAGCATCTGGGCGCGAATTAATCGGGCGAGTGACATCCACCCCAAAAGCCCTAATATTATCATTATAAGATACAGCTTCTGCGACTGGTTCATCTCGTCACCCAGCGCATATGATAGCGTTATGGCGAGGGGGTAGAACGGGATTGCGGAGAACACGTCGGTAACCCTCATCAAGACATGGTCCACCCAACCACCAAAGTAGCCGGAAACAAGTCCGACAAACAGAGCTATCGATACCGATATCACTACGGCCACGGCGCCGACGGTAAGAGATATTTTTCCCCCATGCAAAATCCGTGTGAAAATGTCCCTGCCGAACTGGTCGGTACCGAACAAGAATCCCTCGTTACCCCAGCCGTAAAGTTCCTGCTCGTTGCCGGCATAGAATTGATAATAATCGGCAAAGATATATTCCAGCCCATGGTCGGTGTCGGGCGTGTTTATCTGATCATAACCATCACTTCCCCACACGATAACCTCACCGCTCTCGGTTAAAGCTATGAAGTTTCTATAGCCTGCGTCCACCGCTACGATGTCCTCGGTGATTGTCGGGATATCGGTCAGTCCGTCCTGGGCACTGCCCCAGCTGTAAAGCTCCCCGTCCTCGTCTATTGCTACCATGTTGCGATTTGTGGCGGTGATGTCTACTACCTTAACGCTACCGTCGGTCAACTCGGGTGGAAGTTGCAGGAAAAACTCGGTGCCTCGGTCACCGATAATCTCCAATGTCCCGTCGTTCAAAAGCAAAGCCATGTTGTTGTCACCGGCGGCAATCTGCTTGATGCGCCCGTTTATCCGCGAGGATATGAGCAGTGTAGTTTTTGCCTGTGTACTGCCCCATATGTGAACATAGCCGTCACTGCTGAGTAGTGCCGTCCAGTTGGACATAGCCTCCATCTGAACCACCGACACCGAGGGGTTCTTTAATAAGTTTTTCACATCGTCTAAAACATCGAGCTGATCATTCCCGTCGTATCCCCACGCATAAAAGTTGTTGTTTTCATCGACGGCGAAGATGTGATTACCGCCGCAGGCGATGTCCACGATCCTATTATCCTTGACCTCCTGCGGCACGTCGAAGATATAGCCGGAGACGTTTTGTTGCTCCTTGTTGGCCTCAACCCCCCAGAGGAAAAATTCACCGTCGTGTGTTATGGCGGCGCTGAATGAAACACCGGAAGAGATTTTTTTAATGTCGCTTGGATGCAATTCGCTCGGAAAATCGAGATAGCTCGTGCCCGGTCTGAGGTTGGCATGGGTCAACTCGGTGTAGTTTTCGTCAAGAGGGTATACCGCAGATCCTGCAAAACAAAGAAGAAAGATGAACACAAAGCCCACTAACCCGATTATTCCGGTTTTATTTTTAAGGAATTTCAGCAGTACGGTCTGTAGCGGCGTCCTGAGCGATAGCTCCTCCAAATCCATGGTGTGGGCACCGTTGCCTTTAATAAACCTACCGGCAAGGTTGCCTATAGATTTCAAAGCACTGTTATCAGGTTTTCCACCCTTGTTATTCTGCATTCTTCATCCCGATCAGTTCAGCTTAATTCGCGGGTCAACAATAGCATACACAATATCCGCAATCAAAACCGATACCAGACTGATTACGGCATAGAACAGATTCAACGTTATTATTAACTGGTTGTCACGATTTTGAACGGCGTCAATAATCAACCCCCCGACGCCGTTATACTGGAAAATACTCTCGATTATCGCAGAGCCGGCAAAGAGGGAAAACAACGTGCCTATGATAATATAAGAGACGGGTATAAGCGCATTTCTAAAGGCGTGAGAGTAGATGACCACCTTTTCGGCGAGACCCTTCGCTCGTGCTGTCCTTATATAGTCTTGACTAAGGGCGTCAATCATGGCGTTTCGCACGTATCGGATAGCACCGGCAAGGCTGACTATGGTCATGGTTATGGTGGGCAGCGCGAGGGTGCGAATCCACTGTATCAAGAGGTCGCCCCCTTCAACTCCAACTCCGCTCGGCATACCTCCCATAGGCAACCATCCGAGATTTATCGCAAAGATGTATATCAAGAAAATTGCAAGGAAAAAGGTGGGGGTAGAGTAGGTAACAAGCGAAAAAAATTGCCACGCATTATCATACAGTGACATTCGCTTGGTGGCACATTTAATACCGACCGGTATAGCTATAAAAAGGTATAAAAAGTTAACGCCGAGATTGAGAATCAGTGTGTTTTTAAGAGGTTCACCTATCACCTGCGATACCGGTCGGTTATAGATGTTGGAATATCCGAACTCACCGCGAAAAACCCCACCTATCCACACAAAATATTGGGTTACAATGTCCTTATCGTAACCCAATTTTTTATACATAGCATCATAAGACGCCTTATACTGCTCCGCTGTTAGATCAGGATGGAGCATAAGACTCACCGGATCACCCGGCATAATTTTGGTGACGGAGAATATTATAACCGACACCAAAATCACAACCGGTATCAATATCAAAATTCGTTTTAATATATACCGTATCACGTGGTTATCCCATTATTTTTCGCTTTTAGAAATATCGCAGATTATGTCATCGTATGAAGCATTTGGGGTAGTGTTAAGATTGTCGACAAAGATGTGAGCTATGTCATAATATTCGTTGGAATATAGCGGCACGGTCGGGAGAAGTTCATTCCAACGCACCTGATAATCAAACCACGCCTCTAAGTATCCGTCATGGTCGTCCGGCTCACTCTTGCGCATGGCTATAATTAACTCGTCCAACTCCTCGTCGCTGAGCTGGGGTTTATTCTGCTGTGTGCCAATAAAGTCGGAGTGCCAGACGGTATATCTATCAAAAATAACACTGAAGTTTGTTGCAAGGTTAAAGGAGTTATATTGACGCTCCTCTTCCGGAACAGTATAGCTCGCACTGTATGTAGTGGACATGGTGGCGTAGTCCACCTTCTCAACATTAAACTCCATGCCGGCGAGCGGAGCGTTGGCGACATACTGGATTTCAATTATATCGGTGAGCACGTTATCTGTTGCACCGAGGTGGTTTACGATCAACTTCTCGCCCTGCTCGTTATACCGCAGATAGGAGCCGTCCTCCATTGCCTTTGACGCATCAAAGGGGGTGGTGCCGTCCTGTTCATACTTCCACTGTGTTTCATCAAGATAGCTGTTAGCGGTATCGATGTTAAAGGAGATAGGTTTTAACGCCTCCTGCAATTCAGCGGCGGTCTCCTGATACATCCACTGACCTATGCCGTACTCCGAGTCCACGGTGCCACCGTAGCCACCCAGCACATAATCCACAACCGCCGTGCGGTCGATTAGACTGGCGAGCGCCCAACGTACATTGGGGTCGGCTGTTACACCGTAGTCACACATCATCGCAAGATAACCGTAGCCGTTACGAAGATAGGATTGTGTAATCGTGGATTCCGAGGCTTTAGCAGCCTCGATTTTCTCCCCCTCAACAATGCCGGGGACAAGATCAACCTGTCCGTTTATAACCCATTCAATATTTGTTTCAAGCGGAATTGCTTTTTGAATTACATATTCAAAATAAGGTGTTTGACCTTTATAATCACCCTTGAAATACTGGTTGCGCTCCAGTGTAACGGTCTGATTTTCATAGGAGACAAAGTTGTACGGACCACAGGTAACTGTGGGGCTGTAACGCTCCGTTGAGATGATGCGATTGCACTCACTCAAGAGATCTCCCTCGGAAAAAACAAAGGATGAACCCTCCGCTGTAGAGACAACCTCCGCTGTAGGTACGTATGTACCAAGATGTATCTGACCGATCATAGCGTTTACATTTTCCCAGTAGTAGGGCAGCTCCTCGCCGGAAACGGTTACGGAAAAAGTAAGTTCATCAATCAATTTAACGCCGGAAAAGATGTCGGTAGCGCCGGTCGAGTACTCACTGTAACCAATCAAGGAGGAGTAGGAGGAGATAGTTCCGCCTGCCTCGGCCCATTGTGGGGAGGAGTACCATAACACAGAGGCTACAAAATCCTCGGCGGTCATGGCATCACCGTTGTTCCATAAAAGATCGTCGTGGAGTGTGAAAATGTAGCTTTTGTTGCCATCATCATCCATCTCGGAAGAGGTTTGTGCAACAACCGTCTCGTTGAGCACTATCTCGCCGTGTGGGGTGACGGCGTATGTCCCCATGTATCCGCCGGTCATGTTCTGTATAGCGACATCATAGGCGTTTGTGCCGGTGCCGGAGATAAAGTCGCCGAGCATCTCGCCACTTCCCACCATAAAGGTGTCAAGAGGCACCTCGGATGAAAATTCAGGGGCGGGAGCTTCACTTGAACTCGAGTCAATATTCGCCTCTGCCTCAGAACTATCGGGGTTTGTCGTAGTGTTTTGGGTGCATGATACCATTGTAACAACCAAAAGTATCATCGAAAGAATGAATGCAAGACTTCTTTTCATTTTCAAGGCCGTTCCTTTCTGGATGTTGTTCCAATACAAATACAAAGTTTGTTACCGATTTCTGGTGATATTATTTTATTGCGAGCCGAAAAGCTAAGTTTTTACTATATTATATTATAACTTATATGAGAAGATAAGTAAAGAGATTTGAATAAATATGCGCTATAAACATTGATTTTAATAACAACCGATTCTTCACACGATGGCAAAGATCGAACAGCAAGACACGAGGGCGGTGGGGCTATGCGGTCGCTTTCGGTTTCTTGGGAATAAGAATTGCGACCGTAAGATTTATCAATGAGAAACTCGCCGCAAAGATAAACACATAATGTGGCCCGAAATAGGTCCATATTAGTCCACAGATATAGGAGCAGGTGATGGACACAATGTGGTCAAGCGATATTCCGAACGAGATGGTGGAGACAATTTCGTTCTTGTTCTGCGCTATACTGTTGAGATAGACGGTGCGGATAAATCCCATCTGGGACGACATTCTGTCCACAATGAAAATGAAAAATGTCACGAACATGGCGGCGCCGGTCAAGGAGTAGACTCCGGTATCGAGCGTAAATGCCATATAGGCGAGCGCAAGATATACGATGATGAATGAAAGAGCGTCGGCATAGAGCATGTTTTTTATGCCAAAACGATCGAGGCACTTCCCGAGAAAAGGCAAAAAGAGGATACCCAAGAAAGAACTTATCATTATCAATATGGACATTGTGTCCGCACCCTGTCCGAGTATTTCTATGATGAGCCAGGGGGAAAAGACCAACACAATCTGTTTTTGAACACCGTTCATGACGGCGAGTATGTAATAAAACTTATACTCCTTTCGGAAGACCGGTTTAATCTGGCGGATTTTTTTGCTTTCACCGTGAGCCTTTTTGAAAAGGGAGATAAACAACATTGCCGCCACAAAAAAGCATATGCCGGAGATTACAAAAACAAGCTTGGTCGGAGTTTTAAAGGAGAACGCTCCGGTGTTAAAGCCAAAAAAGATGATGATACCGGAGACAAAGGAAAAGACGGTGGACAACCCCTTGAGTTTGCCCATGAGTGAGCCGAGTGCCGGATTTTTCTCACCAAAAAGCGACATCGCAATGCCGTCCTGCAACGGCATAAACATGTGAGCCCCCATCGAGAACACGAAAAGGATGGCGGTCATGGTATAAAAACTCGGTGTCACAAAGGCGAGCACAAGTATACCCACCGCCGAGAGAAGTTGGGCGATGACCGCAATCTTGATGTCCCCGAGGCGAGCAAGAGCAAAGATGACAAACAGCGAGAGTACGCCCGGCAGTTCACGCGGAAATTCAATAAATCCACGCTGCTGTGCTGTGGCATCGTAGGCATCCTTAAAGTAGTTAGCCAGGATTGCGTCGCTAAATCCGAGCGCAAGTGCGGTAAAGCTCATAGCAATTAAAAAGGTCGCGATGGTAGGTGATTTAAGGTTCACGTCGTATCTCCGTGTGTGTTGTGATTTAAGGCACTATTTTAAGTATAGCACGTCCGACAAAATATTACAATATTTCATTAAAATTCTTTTTTTAGTCATTCACACAAGATATTGACCGATAGATATTTTCTTCATGAATCAAAATCAAACGGCGAAAAACTTGTGTGAAAATGAAGTGAAAAATATATTTTTTTCGCATATCTATTGAAAAAATTCTACTTTATGTTATTATGGACTTAAGATAGTATTAGTGCTGTCTGATATTGAGAAACTTGGGGAAAGGAATGGACTATTATGAAAACCGATTATGTAGGAAGACACGTTGACCTGAAAGAGACGTTCTGCGATAAGGCAGACAAAAGAATTGCAAAGTTAGACAAGTTTTTTTCCAACCAGGCACATACCCATGTGACGGTTACTGTAGATAAGGGAGTCCAAACGGTGGAGGTCACCATACGTGACGGCGGTTTTGTGGTTCGTGCCGAGAAGTCAGCCGAGAAGATGGAAAACGCATTGGATGCCGCATTCGATGTCATTGCCACACTCATTATAAAGAATAAAAGACGATTGGAACAACGGCTGCACTCCGGTGATTTTGCCGATTTTGACTATGATGAAAAAACACATGGTGAAGACGATTTTGAGGTGATACGTGAAAAACGTTTCTCCATGAAACCCTGTACAGTGGAGGAGGCTATCCTCCAGATGAATCTATTGGGTCATACTTTTTATATGTTCTTGAACGCAGACTCCGGTTCGACAGAGCTCGTTTATCGTCGTCACGACGGCGGTTATGGCGTGCTTATCCCGGAACTTGATTGATGGCATCATATAGAGTTGTTGCCCCCTGCTTTTTCGGCGCCGAGAAGACGCTTTCTTTCGAGGTGCGAAAAGCCGGCGGAGAGGATATCTCGGTCAGTGACGGGCGAGTTTATTTCAACGCTAATGAAAGCGTTATCGCCGCCTGCAACCTTACCAGTCGCACCGCTGAAAGATTTTTGATACTGCTCAAATCATTTACCGCCGAGACCTTTGACGAGCTTTTTGACGGCGTTTTTGCTATTCCTTTCGAGGACTTTATACCTAAGGACGGACGTTTTCCTGTTAAGGGTGCAAGCCTTTCGAGCACACTTTCCAGTGTCCCTGCCTGTCAAAGCATAGTAAAAAAAGCTATAGTCAAGCGCCTGCAAAAAGGGCATAAAACGCAGTTTTTACCGGAACGCGGCCGGCAGTATTCGTTGCGATTTTCCATAAGAAAGAACCTTGTCGAGGTGTTTCTCGACACCAGTGGTGAAGGGCTGCACAAACGCGGATACAGACGCATCGCCACCGTTGCACCGATACGCGAGACACTCGGCGCTACTATAGTCGATCTTGCAAGGGTTAGAGGTGAGAGTTCTGTGATAGACCCCTGTTGCGGCAGTGGTACACTGATAATCGAGGCGGCACAAAAGGCACTCGGTATAGCCCCCGGGCTCTCACGGAGTTTTTCGTCGGAGCGCAACAACCTCATATCACCGGAGGTTTGGCGCATACAGCGTGAGGCGGCCGCGTCCCTAAAGAGGTCGGACACAGATTTTTTCGCCGTCGGATACGACATCGACACCGAGGCACTCGAGATTGCAAAAAATAACGCCGAGCTCGCCGGTGTTGCTAACTATTGTCGTTTTGAAGAGGCAGACATAAAGGACCTTGTCCCGTCGTCCGGTAGTATTCTGCTTGCAAACCCACCCTACGGCGAACGCCTGTCGGACGAACAGGGTGCGGCAGAGCTGATAAAATTGCTCGGCAGGGCGATACAGGGGGCGGATATCTCGGCATACATAATCTCGCCCCACCCCGATTTTGAGCGCATATTCGGCAAAAAAGCAAATCGTCGCAGAAAGATGTATAACGGAATGATGAGCTGTCAAATTTATATGTACTTTTAAGACAGCATAGTTTCATGAACGGTAAGACATAAGGGTCTGTTGTAAAACTTTTGTTTTCAACAGACCTCTGGCTGTCGAAAAAGTTCGACAGCCCCGAGAGGGGATGCGGCAGAGTATAA
>CAYJMO010000032.1:0-22710 GCA_964371365.1 uncultured Oscillospiraceae bacterium | reverse complement strand
ACTGACAGCATAAAGGGAGGGCTTCACGCCCTCCCTTTAGAGTTGTTGTATTAATCCTACTGGAGAAGTTGCAGTACCGACTGCGGTTGGGTGTTTGCCTGGGCGAGCATCGCCTGTGCCGCCTGAACGAGTACCGTGTTCTTGGTGTATTTCATCATCTCGGTTGCCATGTCGGTGTCGCGGATACGACTCTCGGCCGCTGTCATATTCTCGGTGGTGACGCCAAGGTTGTTGATGGTATGCTCTAAGCGGTTCTGCATAGCACCGAATGTTGCACGCTGGTTAGATACGAGTTGGATAGCATTTTTGATAAGAGAGATTGCATCCTGTGCTGAGGTTAGTTTGCCGATATTAATAGAACTGATTCCAAGAGATTCTGTCGACATTGAGGACAATGCCAAAGTAACATGTTGCAGTTTGGTATCACCAATCTGGAAGGTCATTCTTGTTGTCTTGCCGTCGAGCAGTGATTGACCGTTAAAGTTTGTGAACTCTGCGATACGATTTATCTCGGAGTTAAGGCTCTCAACCTCTTTTTGAAGTTGTTCGCGGTCGGCGTCGTCATATGTACCGTTCGCGGCCTTTGTTGCAAGCTCGGTCATACGGTTGAGCATGCTGTGAACTTCGGTAAGTGCTCCCTCAGCGGTCTGTATCAGTGAGATAGCGTCCTGTGCGTTAACCTGAGCGACCTCGAGACCTTTGATCTGGGATCTCATCTTCTCGGAAATTGCAAGACCAGCGGCGTCGTCGCCGGCACGATTGATCTGATAACCGGAAGATAATTTTTCAAGGTTCTTTGCGACTGCTGAGTTGTTTGTTCCGAGCTGACGGTTGGAATTGAGCGCCATGATGTTGTGTTGAATAATCATTATTTTCTCCTTAATCTGCTAAGAGGAATTCCTTTTCCTCTCTTTTTTCGACGCTCTCTGCGTCTCTGATAATAACATCGCACCGACCGTGAAAAACTTTATACCTTTATTAAAATTATTTTAATTTTTTTTAAATTGACCTCGCCGCCTCCGCTAATTGACAGGCGAGAACCGCTGTTGTGACGGTTCCCACACCGCCGGGAACGGGGGTATAACTGAGGTTTTGGGCTTTTGCCGCCTCGTCCTTGACGTCGCCGCAAAGGTTGCCGTCCTTGTCTACATTTATACCGACATCGACCACTATCTGCCCGTCGGTGAGGTGCTCCTCTCCTATGACCTCGGCGCGGCCGGCGCTGACAATGAGGATTTCCGCCTTTTTGCACTCCAGTGGCATGTCGATTGTTTTGGTGTGGCAGACGGTTACGGTGGCGTTACGTGACATTAGCATCATTGCGACCGGTTTGCCGACCACAAGGCTACGCCCAACTACTGTTGCCCTTTTACCGGTCATTTCTATGCCGTAATGATCTAAAATTTCTATACAAGCTCGCGCGGTACAGGGGGCAAACCCTACGCCGTTTCCGGTGAAAACTCCGGCGAGTGATGCGCCTGTTATGCCGTCGATATCCTTTTTCGGAGAAAGTGTTTCACAGACTGCCTCCTCGTTAATATGTTTCGGCAGGGGGCGAAGTAACAGAACACCGTGAACCGTGTTGTCTGCGTTCAGCCCCTCGATTACGCCGATAAGCTCCTGCTCCGATACGTCGACCGGCAGTTCTACCGAGCGTACCGACTGACCGATACCCTCACATCTTTTTGTTGCACTGCGCTGATAATATATGTCGTCCCCCTTGTCGCCGACGCGCACAATGGCAAGTGTCGGGGTGACATTCAAATCCTTTGCGATATTTACCGCCTTTTCACAGAGTGCCGCCGCGACCGGTGCACCTTTTAATAATGTTGCTTTTTCCATCCTTATGCCCATTCCTTTCTCAATGTCTTTTCCTTATACCAGCCGTGCTAAAACCCTGTCATAAATCTCGTCCGCCAACACACAGTATTTTCGCAACATCTCGTTTGCCTCGGCGTTGAGTTCCTCGGCGCGGGTTTTGTCGGTCATCCACTTTGTGTTGATGAATACGTTGAGCGACGCACCTTTGAGTGCAGCTTTGCAGGCGGCAACACCGACACCGACATCACTTATCGCTATTGCGGTGCCCTTTCTCTCATACTCGTCATGCAATTCTATAGCTTGAGTGAGACAGCGCATAATCCGCATCGGCACATCGCAACACTCCCTCAAAACCTGCTCCATAACAGCCTCTTTTTGTGCCTGCTGTTCCGGTGTGTCTTTAGGCATTCCGTAGGCTTTAGATAGTGGCTCAAACACCTCGGCGTCCTTTTCAACCAAGATTAACAACTCGGACTGCAACGCTTTTGCTCTGTCATTCAATGCAATGATGTCCTGTTCTACGTCGGCATATTTTTTCTTGCCGACCGTTAGACTGCCGACCATGTTGCCGAGCGCGGTGCCGAGCGCGCCTATCAACGCCGACGCACCACCGCCACCCGGAACGGGTTCCTTTGAGGCTAACAGCTCGATAAATTCCTCACAACTTTTTTTGGTGTAACTCATTTCATCTCCTTTTTATATAGGTTAAAACATTGACGGTATTAGGGTGCTCGTCCCATCTAACGTGCCAATTATCCGTATGCCGGTCTCGTTGGTGATTATGCTAACACCCGTGTAGTTCAGCGGGACCGGTTCTGACTGTCCGCTACTGTACCCGGTCGCATCACTTGAAACGCTAAGCAGTGTCAAGACCTCATGTTTCCCCGAGCCGTCGGTAAAGGTGCTGTACGCCGATATGACATTATTTTCAAGGTCAACCAGTGCGACATCTTCCCCCGTCTGTTGTATATAGCCTGCGCCGGTGCCGTCGGAGGAATTCCCCCTTGCTCTGTCGGTAGATATGATGTTGTGAACTCCACCCATGTAATGGAAGACAACACCTGCATCGGATATGCCGTCATCGTAGAAATAGCGCTCTGTGCTGTCACCTGCCGTCATAAACATGTCCATTCCGAATATTATCTGTGCCCCGACCGACAGTCCGGCAATCTGATTGTCGGCAAAAAAGTTAAGAGCGGAGTTGTAAATCTCGTCCGATGCTGTGTTAAAGAGTGTGTCGACATGCGCCGTTACCTGTGTGATGTCGTTCCAAAAGTAGCCGGTTATGGTGTATGTGCCGTTATAGTTTGAATCAAACATCGCCTCATCTATGAGCACACCGTCATACCAGTCCTGCATAATCAAGGAGGTGACATCACGGTTATCGGTGGGGGGCGGTGGGCAGAATATATCTATAATCTCGGTTGAGATCTCAACATAGGAATAGAGATTTTCTACAGTTGGCGCTGTATCGTTCGGGAGAGGTGAGACTGTGCCGTCGGTGGGCTGTAGCGGACCGGACGGCGCGCTCGGTTGGTTAGCCGTCCCCTCGGTTGGCTGATCCTGCCCGTCAGAGGGTTGACCATCGGAGGTTTGCCCGTCGGAGGGTTGTTCGCCGTCTGATGGGGTGTCATTGTTCGAGCCATGACTACCGTTATCACCCGGCGCCTCAAAATAGCCCGAGCTGTGGAAGTCGTAGTAGGAGCCAACCGTCACCAATCCTATTTCGGCGGTGGTTTCAAGAAAATTTTCCTCGTTGTGAAAGATAAACCTATATTCCGGCAGGGTGCCTTCATACTGACTCTGTGTGACCGTGAGTGTAAGGTATATTATCTCATCCTCCTCGCTCAACGCGTAGTCACCATAGACAAACTGCGTCTCGTCTATCGTGATAATCCGCATCTCAAAGCGGTTGTCAAAAAGTGTTATCATCGGCAGTTCTTCACCGGAAAAAACGGTGCCGTCACTACCCTCACTACAGGCATACTCCTCATAAAAAGTTCCGTCGTCGACGGTGACACCACCGGTGATTTCTTCGCTTAAAAGTGAGGCAAAACCCATGAGATCGGAGCACCCGACCAACAACAGTGAAAGGCTTAAAATAACTGTGGTCGATAATAGCTTAAAATTAATCATGAAACAAACCCTACAATAAATTTACTACCGTTATATATTAGCATATTATTTGCGAGCTGTCAAAAAATCGTTGTACATTCCACCTGTCAAAAATAATATGTTTTAAAAAAGCCATGTTGAGTAACGATGTCGGTAGTATAGAGTGGAGGATGGGATTTTAAATCACCGTTATTCAAATTTTTTTAAAGTCTCGAGGTGCTAAAAAACCCTTTGCATTTTTCAACATAAAATGCTATAATAAGACAAAAGCTAATGTTTATAGATTGTTAAAAAACAATTGAAAGGAAAAGGCATAATATACATATGACAACAAAATTGGCAAAAAAGATAATCATCACCTCAATAATCACCCTTTTGTTTAGCATTTATCTCGCTACAGGGGTGTTTGCGACGCAGTACATTATTACTACGGTTGAGATGAACGCCGTCCTTAACGAAGATCGAAGCATCGATATAACCGAGACCTATTCCGGCTACCTTGACGGACGGTACGAGTCCATCTTTGTGGAACTGCCGCTCACCGACACCATCAGCACCTCATCGGGAGATGTGCCGATCGATATCGACATCTCTGACATTGAGATGTATCATATAGTTGGAGAAGAGCGTGAGAAGTTGGATTTCACCACCTCGGTAGAGGGGGATGACCTTATCGTCACGACACGCGGCACAACGTTTGAATCCGGCAACACGGTCATATCGATCAACTACCGCCACAGTCTCGGTCCGGACAATACCGTCGGTGCGGACGAGCTGTTTTTCCTCGTGGTGCGTCCGGAGCGTTATGCCTCGATGGGTTCCGTCCTGCTGACATTCGAATTTCCGAAGCCCATCACCGAAGACATGGTCTCGGTCACAAGTTCGGTCGGCGAAAACTCCATGTCCTATAACCTCGACGGGAACATTCTCACAGCGAACAACCTTTTGAGTATTCCGGAGGCGCATAATGTTCTACTCCACGCCGTATTGGAGGACGAGTATTTTCTGCTGGTGGAGGAGACGATCTTTTCCTTTAACCCGCTTATCTACACCTTCTGTGGTGCAATTTTAGGGCTCGCTTTGCTTGTCGGTGTTCTAACAAGAACTAAACATCGTGTCAAATCCGGCGTCGTTACCCATCCCCCAGTCGATTTTTCGCCCATCGAGCTGTTGTTGATGACCAATCGCACGCTCGGTCGTCGCAGTGTCCTCGGTGCGGTTATTGCCCTTGCCTCGGCAGGTGCCGTCCGACTTTCTTTTGGGGAGCGAGGTCTTGTCATCACCAAAGGTAACGATGTTGCACTGCCGACGGTGAGCAAGAACCTTTTCGACCTGTTGTTCGAGGATGGTGACAACACCATGTTGGACAAGGACGGTCTCGACGCACTTATTCCAAAGATAGGTGCGCTTGCAAAGGAAAACCTTAACCGCTCACATGAGCTGCAGGACAACCTTGCATACGGGCTCTGCTCCGCGTTCATTATCCTATGCGGTGTGGTCGGCGGTGTGCTGGTCGGAATAGGCTACGGTCTTGACTATGGCATGACAAGGCTGTTAATTATGGCGGTTACCGTCGGCCTGCCTCTAATAATCGGCGGTCACATTATGCAGTCCGGCTTTGCTCGGAGCAGAAAAAAGCGTTCCACCATCCTGCACTTTTTAGGACTTATACTATCTCTTGCCGCCACCATATGGGGCGCGATATTGATGCAGACCGGCAGTGATCCGATTATGATATTGCTTCTTGTAGCTACCTATCTTGTGACCGTGCTGGTTGCCTCGTCCGGTCGGGGTAGCCGATACAATGCCGAGGTACTGTCCGATCTTGCGTCGTTGAACAGATTTCTGTCAGCGCCTTCCGATGACACCCTTCAAAAAATACTCGTTGCAGAACCGAACTATCTTTACAACGTGTTTGCGCATTCGGTTTGTTTTAACTGTGAGGACAAAATACTTGCGGCGGTTGCAAAACTTGAGACGGATCTGCCGGAATCGGAGTTTATGCCCTCCCCCTTTGAACTACAGAGCGTTATCCCTCGTGACGCTTGACATGTAGCGCGTTAAGATGTATACTTTATACTATAGAAAGGTACGGTCAATTTATGGATAACATCATTGAAAATATTCTCGCTATCGACCAGTCGGCGGTTCAGCTTATTGAGCGTTCCGAGGCGGTGAAAAACCGTATTTTGGAGGAGACAGCACTGGAGCGCGCACGCCTTTTGGAGGAGTCGAGGGCTCGTCTTGAATCCAAGGTAGCGGCATATCGCGATGGCATCGAGGAGGAGCTTGCCGTGCGCATATCCGAGATAGACAAGCAGTTTTTAGAGCAAAAGGCAAAGCTTAAATCCGATTTCAACGCCAAAAGACCTGCTTATGAAAATGCAATTTTGGATCGACTGATTCGGGGAGAGGAATAAAATATAAAGGAATAGTTATTAATGCCGTTCACCACCAACCCTGCTATAATACCAAAAGCGCGGGGTATGTTCAGCACCAGAATAAGCCGTGAGAGCTATGGCGAACTCTGTCGCAAGCGTACCGTGGGTGAGATTGCGCGTTATCTTAAATCCCACCCCTATTTTGAAAACAGCCTTGCTTCACTTTCAGAGCAGGATCCCCACCGTGGCCAGATAGAGGAGCTACTGCGCAAAGACATCTATATAAAGTACGAGCGGCTTGCCCACTATGTGCCGCGCGGTGACGAGTTTGGCAGATTTTTCATCCTTGACTGTGAGGTGAGCGAGTTGCTCCTTGCACTCTCATTGTTATCGTCGGGCGGTGAAAAACGGTACATCTCCAGCCTGCCCTCATTTTTAATACAAAAGCTCGGCTTCGACCTTTTAGAACTCGCCAAGGTGGGTGACTATGACGGACTTTTGCGGGTGGTTGCACACACACCCTACCACCGCATCCTCTTTGAAATTCGCGATCTGCCCCCCACCCGTCGACTGCTCGCCGCCGAGACAAACCTGCGCACCCTGTACTATCGAACTGTCTTTAAAGGCATATCGGACGGCGTGCCAAAACCTCAACAACGCATGGTCAAAAAGCTGTTTTTAGAGGAACTTGAGCTTACCAACATTAACACGCTGATACGTATAAAGAAGTTTTTTCATAGAGCGTTTAAAGCAGATGAGCTTAAACGTCTGATGATACCGCATAGCTACCTAATTCCAAAAAAACGGCTGTATGAGCTGTGTGAGGCGGAGGATTTCCCCTCTCTTTGCACCATGTTAGAGTCGGGGGGCGTCACCCGCAGATACGGCAATCCCTCGTCGGATGATTTTTTGATACAGCAACAAAAAAAACGGTATAAAAAGGCGTTGATGATGCTACATCTGACCACCTCGCCCTCCGTGTCACTCGCCGCATTTATCATGCTCTCCAAGCTGGAACGGCTGAACATAGTTAACGTTATCGAGGGTGTCAGATATAAACTGCCGCCTGCCGAGATTGAAGCACTTTTGAGGGGTTGATGTATCAATCAACACAATTTGGAAAGGAAACTACATCTTTATGGCAACCGTTGCGATGAAACATGTCTATATATATGGACTTGACACCCAACTGCCGAAAACGCTGGACGAGTTCTGCCGTCTTAAGTGTTTTCACCCCGATCGCGCTGTTCAGAGCAGTGACGGTACCGGTGTGAAAAACCCTTATCGTTCCCTGTTGCACAAGACGAACGGACTGTTGAACGACATCGGTGCGAGCGTGGACTATGACGACTACGACGACACCCACTACGACATTGAAGAGATTGCCGAGCTGGTCAACGACACCGCCGGCACCGTGTCAGACCTTGCGACACGCCGTGCCGAGCTTACCGATGAGATTGCAGAGTTTGACCGTGCGAAAATTCAGCTCGGTCACATCATCAACATGGGTAGTAACTTCGACAACATCTTTAAATGCAGTTTTGTCAAGGTTCGTTTTGGACGACTGCCCAAGGACAGCCTGGTGAAACTGGAATATTTTGAGGACCAGCCCTTTACATTTCAACAGTATGACTTTGACGGGGAATTTTATTGGGGGGTCTATTTCACCGATACGCCACACTCCGCGGTGGTGGACAACATCTTCAACGATCTTTATTTTGAGCGTATCCGTGTTCCGGACTTCGCTCACGGTACACCGAAGGATGCACTCGCCATCTTTGACATGTATGAGCGCAGTTTGAAAGAGGAGCTGTCCGGTCTTCCCGACATATTCGGTCTTGAGGACGCGGTGGTGGAAAAGCTCAAAAACTACGCTAAATACCTCTCCTACCATGAGCGACTTTACAACCTCACTTCCCTTGCGACACAGCTTGATTATTCCTTTTATCTGTCCGGTTTTATTCCGGAGGACAGGTTCAGTGAGGCGGAACAGGCGCTGAAAAAGATTGAGTCGGTGCATATGATTAAACAGAACACCAAAAACTCGGAAATTGCACCGCCCACCAAACTCAAAAACAACAAGTTCGCCAAGCCGTTTGAGTTTTTTGTCGAGATGTACGGTCTGCCAAAGGCGGGGGGCGTCGACCCAACGCTGTTTGTCGCACTCACCTATACACTGTTTTTCGGCATCATGTTCGCCGATGTCGGACAGGGGCTTGTGCTCGCACTTATCGGTCTGTTTATCACAAAAAAACGAAAACATGCACTCGGTGGTGTCATGACAAGGTGCGGTATCTCCTCCATGTTTTTCGGCTCGGTATTCGGTTCGGTGTTCGGGTTTGAATATCTGTTTGATCCGATGTGGCAACGGTTCGGCATGTCCGGAAAGCCGATACATGCCCTGTCCTCCGAATGGGCGATCAATATACTGCTTTTCTCGGTCGGTATCGGTGTGCTCATGACCGTAATAGTCATAATCCTCTCGCTCGTTGCGGCGCACAAGGAGGGGCGGCTCAAAGAGCGACTTTTCACCCCGAACGGGATCTCCGGCATGGTGTTTTATGTCACCGGCGTTTTCCTGCTGGTAGACTCGCTACTATTACATACCGGCTTCCCATTGTTTATCACCCTGCCAATACTGCTTATCAGCTTTTTTGCAATAGCATTTGCAGAGCCTATAACCCACCTCTACTGTGGGCATAAACTTTCCGATCTAAAGTTTGGTGATGTGGTATTAGCGGCATTCTTTGAGACGTTTGAAACGGTACTATCCTATGTTTCCAACACACTATCCTATATGCGTGTCGGCGGTTTTGTCCTCGTCCATGCCGGCATGATGACCGTTGTGTTCGTGCTCGCGGAGATGTCCCCGACCTTTTTTATACCGGTGGTCATAATAGGTAACATATTTGTCATCGCATTAGAGGGGCTTATCGCCGGCATTCAGGTCATGCGTTTGGAATACTATGAGATGTTCAACCGCTTCTATCTTGCAGGTGGCACACCCTTCTCCCCTCTACAGATTAAACCTAACGATAACATAAGATAAGCAAAAAAAGCAGAATGAAAGGAACAGAGCAATGACAATCAAAAAGATACTGAGAATACTTATGATAACAGCGTTCGGCGTTGCATGGTTGGCGCTCGCCGTTTCAGGCGAGGCGGAGGCAACCGCCGCGGCAGCAGATGGAGGCTCGACCGGACTTGCTATGCTCGGCGCGGCGCTTTCTACCGGTCTTGCATGTATCGGCGCCGGCATTTCGGTCGGCAACACCGCCGCCGCCGCGATAGGCGCACTGACCGAGGACCCGACCACATTCGGTAAATCCCTTATCTTTGTTGTTATGGGTGAGGGTATCGCGCTTTATGGTATGCTTATCTCCATCATCATCATCTTCGTTTAGGAAAAAAGCGATGAAGTACTATCTGGTCAGCGACAATGTCGACACCTTGGTCGGCATGCGCCTTGCCGGTGTGGACGGCGTCGTCGCCCACACGAGTGAGGAGGTTGAAAAGGCGTTAGAGCATGCCTTTTCCTCCGACGATATCGGGCTTGTGCTGATAACCGGTCTTTTGGTCGAGCAAAACCGCGATTTAGTGTTCGGCTACAAGATGAACCGCCGCACCCCCTTAATAGTAGAAATACCCGACCGCCACCACGGCCATGAGGCAGGCGCGGCGATAAAGAGGTATATCTATGAGGTTGTGGGGGTTAAGGTTTAAACTGTTTAGGCTTTCACCTAAACAGCCATTCCCCTTTCACCATTAGTCATTAGTCTAAGAAAGCCCACAAACCCAATTCGAGGTAAACATGCCCCACGGTTACAAAAAATTTGAACAATCGGTTTTATCGTCGGCGGAGAAGCAGGCGAAACAGATCATCATAAATGCGCAAAAATACCGCAGTGAAGCACTTCGCGGTTTGAATGTTGTGCCGTCGGATGAGTTGGTGCGTCGGCTTGATATTGTCAATCAGCAGGCGGACCATCGTACCGCCAAGGCTGAGCAGGAACTGCGCCGCAGTCTTCTCCTATATCGCACCGAGCTTGCCGAGGAGATGTTTTGCTCCATCGAGCAAAAATTGGACGATCTGACCACAAATGTCCTTTTTAAAAAGAACATGGAGGATCGCCTGATAGAACACTCGCATGAGATAGGCAATGCGGTCATGGACGGCGAGGATATGAAGTTACTGGTCAAAAAGGGGGATGTAGAGTGTTTTGCAAACCTACTATCCACCCTCGTTATCCGCTTTGATGTGGACTACGCGGCGATTAACGCATCAGAAAATATCGAGATCGAACCGGATGAAACCATTAAGATAGGCGGTTTTGTACTTAAAATCGGTCGTAAACGCTACGATTGCACACTGGACTCCCGTCTTGCAACAGAACGTGAGCGATTTTATGCCGGCGACGACTTTATAATAGTTTAATTATCAGAGGAACATTAAAGGATATGAGAGATACAGTTTATTCGGTCAACGGACCGGTGGTCACCGTTCCCGGCAGTGATACCTTTAAGATGCTGGAGCGTGTCGAGGTTTCAAACACCAAACTTGTCGGCGAGGTCATCACCGTCACCGATAAGAGTACCACCATACAGGTCTATGAGAGCACCGCAGGTATAAAGGTCGGTGAACCGGTCGTAGGTACCGGCGCGCCGCTCTCGGCGGAGCTGGGTCCGGGGCTTATCTCCAACATCTTTGACGGTATTCTGCGCCCTCTTCCTTTTTTAGAGAAGATGAGCGGCAGTTTTATCTCTACCGGTATAGCCGCCGACAGTTTAGAGAGGGAAAAACGTTGGCAGGTCACATTGAGGGTGAAAGACGGTGATCTCGTCAAGGGTGGCGACATCTTTGCCGTATGTCCCGAGACACCGGTCATAGAACACCGCAGTATGGTGCCACCGGTACTTTGTGGCAGGGTTAGCGAGGTCGTATCGGACGGCGAGTATAACGTCGACGACGTACTTTGCAAGCTCACCGATGAGGACGGCAATGTCCATGATCTTACGCTCAAACAGTATTGGCCTATCCGTCGTCCGCGTCCGGTCGGTGTCCGTCAACCTATCTCAAAACCTCTGATAACCGGTCAGCGCGTTGTGGACGCACTCTTTCCCATTGCAAAGGGTGGCACGGCGGCAATTCCGGGCGGATTTGGCACCGGCAAAACCATGACCCAACATCAGCTCGCAAAATGGTGCGATGCCGATATCATTGTATACATAGGTTGTGGCGAACGTGGCAACGAGATGACACAGGTTTTGGAGGAGTTCGGGGAACTGATCGACCCGAAGACAAACCGCCCCATGACCGACCGAACGATACTTATCGCAAACACCTCCAACATGCCGGTTGCGGCGCGTGAGGCTTCGATATACACCGGCGTTACCCTTGCGGAATACTACCGTGACATGGGATACCACGTCGCCATGATGGCGGACTCCACCAGTCGCTGGGCAGAGGCTCTGCGTGAGATTTCGGGTCGCCTTGAGGAGATGCCGGCGGAGGAGGGCTACCCTGCCTATCTCCCGTCACGGCTTGCCGAGTTCTATGAGCGCGCCGGCTGTAGCGAGAATCTCAACGGCAGTGAGGGCAGTATCACCATTATCGGTGCTGTGTCACCGCAGGGCAGTGACTTTTCTGAGCCGGTAACACAGAACACAAAGCGTTTTGTGCGTTGTTTCCTCGCACTTGATAAGGCGCTCGCCTACGCTCGTCACTACCCCGCTATCAACTGGAACGACTCCTACAGCGAGTATTATAATGACCTCAACAACTATTATATTAATGAAGTAGGCGAGGATTTCGTCATCCTTCGCAACCGTATGGTCGCCCTGCTCGGTGAGGAGAGCAAGCTGATGGAGATTGTCAAGCTAGTCGGCACCGACGTCCTGCCGGACAGCCAAAAGGTGACGCTCGAGGTGGCGGCGGCTATCAGAATAGGCTTTTTGCAACAAAACGCCTATCACAAGGACGACACCTATGTCCCACTCGGCAAACAGCGCCGCATGATGCAGGTTATAATGTACCTGTACGACCGCGCCTGTGAGGTGGTCGAGGCGGAAATACCTTTTTATGAACTGCGTGACTCCGGCATATTCGACCGCATTAACCGTATAAAATACGATGTGCCCAACGACAAACCGGAGATGCTCGACGAGTATATGAATCAGATCGACGAGATTGTCATACGCATCAAGACGGCATTAAGATAGTATCGAAAGGAAGTTAGCGTGGTAGAATACATCGGACTAAACGAGCTCTCAGGACCTATTGTGGTGCTGGACGGTGTCAAGGATGTCGCCTTTGAAGAGTTAGTCGAGATACGAACAGGACGAGACGAGGTTCGCCTTGGACGCGTTGTTGCACTGGAAGGAGAGCGTGCCATCGTGCAGGTTTTCTCCGGCACGACCGGACTTGGGCTTTCCGGTTCACGTACGCGTTTTACCGGACACCCGCTCGAAATAGAGCTCTCACCCGAGATGGTGGGGCGCATATTTAGCGGCGCCGGCGCACCTATCGACGGTCTCGGACCGGTCTACGGTGGCAAACCTGCCGACATCAACGGTGCACCGATCAATCCGGTCAGCCGTGCCTACCCATCCAACACAATCACGACCGGCGTGACCGGAATTGATACGCTCATTACTCTTATCAGAGGGCAAAAGCTCCCCATCTTCTCCGGCAGTGGCATGAGCCACAACGACCTTGCGGCGCAGATTGTGCGACAGGCGCACATTGAGAGTGCCGAGGATAGTGACTTTGCGATAGTTTTCTGTGCGATGGGTGTGACCAACGACGTCGCGGAATATTTCCGCAAAAGCTTTGAGGAGAGTGGCGCACTTTCCCGTGTGACCATGTTCATCAACCTGTCGAGTGACCCCATCATCGAGCGTATATTGACACCACGTTGTGCGCTGACGGCGGCGGAGTACCTCGCGTTTGAGCTGAATATGCATATATTGGTCGTGCTGACCGATATTACCAGCTACTGTGAGGCACTGCGTGAGTTCTCCAGCAGTAAAGGTGAAATCCCCGGCAGAAAGGGGTATCCCGGATATCTATACTCCGACCTCGCCTCGCTATATGAAAGAGCCGGCTGTATCAAGGGTAGGGGCGGCAGTGTGACACAGCTCCCCATCCTAACCATGCCGAACGATGACATCACCCACCCGATTCCGGATCTCACCGGCTATATCACCGAGGGGCAGATTGTTCTCGACAGATATCTCGACCAGACCGGCGTATATCCCCCCATATCCGTTCTGCCGTCGCTGTCCCGACTGATGAAGGACGGCATTGGCGAGGGATTCACCCGTGCCGACCATCCCGACCTTGCAAATCAGCTGTTCGCCTGCTATGCCAAGGTTGCGGACGCGCGAGGTCTTGCCTCGGTCATAGGTGAGGAGGAACTGTCCGACACCGACAAGAGTTATCTCGATTTTGGCAGAAGATTTGAGACGGAGTTTTTAGGTCAAGACAAGGCTGAAAACCGCACCATAGCAAGAAGTCTAAATCTCGGCTGGGAACTGCTCTCACTACTACCCAGAGAGGAACTGATGAGGGTAGACGAGAAGCTGCTGGATAAATATTATAGGCCCAAAAGATAAAATCCATTGTAGGGGAGGGGCATAACCCCTCCCGATATGACCGATTAACAATTATGACGGGAGGAGCAGAGCCCCTCCCCTACATCGCACAAAAAAAGGAGCTCCATGTCCACCGACATCTTCCCAACCAAGGGCAATCTTATGATGCTCAAGAAGAATATTGCACTTGCTCGCCTCGGGTTTGACCTGCTGGACCGCAAGCGCAATGTTTTGATGCGTGAGATGATGAAGCGTATCGAGGAGGTCGCTGTCATAGAAAAGGATATCGCCGCGACCTTTGTCGAGGCATACGAGGCTTTGCAACGTGCGAACGTTATGCATGGAATTGATAGTATAACTTTGGATTATGTGCCACTGGACGATGGATTTCGACAGAGCGGTCATAGTATAATGGGGGTAGACCTGCCCACCACCCGCGGTGATTCGGAACCACTGATACCATACTACGGTATGCAGGAGACGTCGGGGGAGATGGACAGGGCGTTTTGCGCCTTTAATAAGGTAAAGGAACTGTCGGCACGGCTCGCCGGTATCGACAACAGCGTCTACCGCCTTGCCGTCGCGATAAAAAAAACAAAGCGTCGTGCCAACATGCTCGACAACATCATGATACCTCGCTTTGACAGCAATATCCGCTATATCCAAAGTGTTTTGGAGGAACGAGAGCGGGAGGAATTCAGCCGGTTAAAGGTAATAAAACGCAAGTCGAGCGGTTAAGGGGCAAAAAATAGGGGCATATCCGACACAAAACATGGAGGAAGATGGTACTTAAACGGATCGAAATACAGGGGTTTAAATCTTTTCCGGATAGGATAAAGGTTGGCTTTGAGTCCGGCATAACCGCCGTAGTAGGTCCGAACGGAAGTGGAAAGAGTAACATCTCCGATGCTATTCGATGGGTCATGGGCGAGACCAGTCCAAAGCAACTTCGCGGCGGCTCCAAGATGGAGGCGGTCATCTTTGACGGCACCCAAAACCGCGGTGCAATGGGCTATGCGTCGGTCAGCCTCGCCCTCGACAACACGGAAAAACGTTTAGATATTGAGGCGGAAGAGGTCATCATCGGGCGCAAGGTCTACCGCAGTGGCAACAGCGAGTACACCATAAACGGTAAACAGGTGCGACTTAAAGATATCTACGAACTATTGCTCGATACCGGCCTCGGCCGAGACGGCTACTCCATGATAGGTCAGGGACGTATCGCCGAGATTGTTTCGGCACGCTCTGCTGAACGTCGGGAAATTTTTGAGGAGGCAAGCGGTATCGCAAAATACCGATATCGCAAGAACGAGGCGGAGAAAAAGCTCGCCGCCACCGCCGACAACCTGGTGCGACTTACCGACATATTTTCCGAGCTGGATGCACGTGTCGGTCCGCTGGAACGCGATGCCGAAAAGGCAAAGCGATTTATAGTGCTTGCCGAGGAGCGCAAAAAATGCGAGATAACGCTCTACCTCGACACCATGCAAAAGACCAAGGTGTTACTGCGTGAGGCGGCGAACAAGAACGAGATTATTACACGGGATTATAACGAAAACCGCGACACCATCGACCGTCTGGAGAGTGCCGTCGATGACCTGCGTCAAAAGGCAGGGGACGCGCTGATGGAGATAGAGCAAAAGAACCTCGACATTCGCTCGGCGGACGAGGAGAGCGCGGCATACGCTAACCGCATCGCAGTGCTTAATAACGACAATATTCACAACACCGGTCGGCGGGATGCGCTTATCGGTGAGCTAACCGGTATAAACGAGCGTACGCAGGGGGAAAGTGAGCGTATCGACGAGCATCACACCCAACTGAAAAACCTGCAGGAGGAACTCAAAAACGCCGAGGGCGAGGTCGGGACGTTGGTCGCCGAAATAGATAACCTCGCGGCGGCGGCAGAGGCGGCAGGACGGGAACGCGACTCGGCAGAATATCGCCTTGCCTCGCTCGGCGCGGTGCTGTCCGACCTAAAGATCAAGGAGGCGACCGCCGGCGCGGACCTCGACACCCTTACCCTTCAAAAAGAGGAGGCGACGACCAACCTCACCGCCGAGGAGGAAAAGCTCGAAACAGCGCGAGAAAATCACAAACAGGCACGCCGTAAAAAGGAGGATGCCGAAGAGCTTATCTCCCGATTCAACAACATGTCGGAGGGTATGCGTTTAAAGCTTGATTCCGGCAAAAAACGCACATACGATGCAAAAGAGCGCTACGACGAGCTGTCCCACAGTGTGCGCAAGATGACCGACCGCCTGCATATTTTAGAGGATCTACAAAAGAGTAACGAGGGATTTTCCGGCTCGGTGCGTGCCGTACTAACCGCCGGTGAAAACGGCCGTCTATCCGGTATTCTCGGCGCGGTCTCCTCATTATTAAAGGTGGAAAAAGGGTACGAGGTCGCCATCGAGACCGCCCTCGGCGCGGCCGCGCAGAACATCATAGTTGAGAGCGAGCGTAGTGCCAAGGCGGCTATATCCATGCTCAAAGAGGATCGGCTCGGCAGGGCAACATTCCTGCCGCTCGACACGGTTCGACGTTCGGGCGAGATACGTGAGCAGATACCGGACGGTGCGGTTATTGCAGAGGAGCTTGTGCGTTGCGATGCGCGTTATTCCGACATAGTCTCAGGTTTGCTCGGTCGTATACTGATAGCAGAGGATCTTAACACGGCAGGACGGTACGCAAAACAACTGTCCTACCGATATCGTATAGTCACCACCGATGGTCAGGTTATAAACGCAGGTGGTTCGTTCACCGGCGGCTCGCTCGGCAGGAGCAGTGGCGCATTCAGCCGCCGCACCGAGATAGAGACCTTAACTCAAAACATTGCGAAACAGACCGAAAAGGTCAAGGAATTGCATGTGACCTACACCAACACCCAGCGTGAACTTGCCGCACTGGAAGCGGACATGACGGCAGGTGATGCGGAACGACGCTCGGCACAGGAGGAGCTAATCCGTCTGACCTCGGCAGAGGAGGCGGCGCGGCACCTGCGTGATGTAGCACTTGAAGCGGTTGAGACGGCGAGTGCACGTATCGATGCACTGCAGGAGCGGATAAAGACCCTCGGCGAGCGCAAAAACGAGATTGCACGCGAGATAAACCAGACGATTGAGCAGACCACGGCGATGGAGTCGCAGGTGAACCAGCATAGGGACGAGAGCCGTTCCGACACCATTCGTCAAAAACAGGACAGCCTTTCAGAGGCACGACTCAAAGCACTGGCGCTACAAAAGGATGTGGAACAGGCACAGAATGTCTATGACACGCTTGTCAGGCAGGCAGGAGCGGCGGAGTTGGATCGACAAACACGTGCCGAGCAGATCGCAACATTAGATAAACTTATTGCCGACAATGTGCTCGAGTCAGAGCGGTTAACTACATTAAAGTCCGAGGCGGCAAAACGAGCCGAACAGCTACAAAAAGATATAGTCGAGATAAGAGAAAACCGCCTCTCCGGCGAGGGGGAGATAACCCGTCTTTCAAACGAGGTCAAGCAGTATTATGCACGGCGAGAGGAGCTCGGGCAGGAGCGCGCGCGTCTGTCGGAAAAGGAGCACACCCTTCAGAGTGAATACGACAGCACCATTACCAAGCTGTGGGAGGAGTATGAGCTCGGCATAACCGATGCCGCCGAGTTTGTCATAGAGTATGAAAGCCTTGCCTCACTCAAAAGGAGGGTTATTGAACTGCGCTCGGAAATACGCTCGCTCGGCAACGTCAACGTCGCCGCCATCGAGGAGTATGCCGAGGTATCACAGCGATACGAGTTTATGAAAAAACAGCTCGGCGACATAGAACAGGCGCGAAACGGGTTGATTAAGTTGATACATGAGCTCTCGGACGAGATGAAGAACATCTTTGCCGACAGTTTTGAGCAGATAAACCGCCATTTCGGCGACATCTTCGTGCGGCTTTTCGGGGGTGGCAGTGCAAAGCTTGCGCTATCCGATCCGGACAGCATCTTAGAGAGTGGTATCGATATCTCGGTCTCACCACCCGGCAAGGTGATTAAAAACCTTGAGAGTTTGTCCGGAGGTGAGCAGGCTCTGGTCGCTATAGCAATATATTTTGCGATACTCGCGGTCAATCCGGCGCCGTTTTGTGTGTTGGACGAGATTGACGCCGCCCTCGACGATGTCAACGTGGTGCGGTTTGCAGCGTACCTTAAAAATATTACCGAGCGCACCCAGTTTATTGTGATTACCCACCGCCGTGGCACTATGGAGGAGGCGGATGTGCTCTACGGTGTGACCATGCAGGAGGACGGTGTATCAAAGCTACTCCGTCTTGACGCCGCCACGAATGATATACAAATGTTGGTAGCGGAGTAAGTCGGGCTGTAGGGGAGGGGTCACCCCTCCCGACCCAAAGGTTAAATGTGCAATCAGGGCGGGAGGGGCAACCCCTCCCCTACAAACACACATCATTGTTCGTTTCAAACCAAAAAACAACGAAAGGATTGATTGTTATGCAGATTTTCAACGGTATCTCTGCGGCATCCGGCATAGCAATAGGTCAGGTGCGCATACCCGACCGTGTCAATCCCGGTGTCGGCCGCCAGATGAAACACCCCTCCGAGGAGAAAAAGCGTTTCGATGCGGCGAACCTGCTCGCCAAGGACGAGCTGGTCATGCTACGTGACCAGACGAGCGGCGAGGATAGGGACATCATCGAATTTCAGATAGCAATACTATCGGACAACGGCTATATTCAAGAGGTCTACCAGTATATCGATGCCGGTGCAGGTGCCGCCGCCTCGGTCGGACGTGCCTCCAACATCTTTGAAAAGAAGATGCGCAACATAGGCGACGACTATTTTAGCGAGCGCAGTATCGACATTAAGGACGCCTGCCGTCGTGTGGTGGATATCTTAGACGACGCCCCACGGGAGCGTTTGACACTTAAATCCCCCTCCATTATCCTTGCGGAGGAGCTTACACCGAGCGACATGGTGTCGGTTGACAGGACGAAACTGCTCGGGGTGGTCACCATCAAGGGTTCAAAGCAGGGTCATGCCTCCATTATCGCACGCACCATGGGCATACCTGCCGTCGTGCGCGCTCCCATCGACCTTGACAGCATCAAGGACGGCGATCAGATAGCGGTGGACGGCAACACCGGCGAGATTTTTCTCTACCCAAGCGATGGTGTCAAACTTCGTTTTGCCCACCGTATCAAGTCTATACAGCTCAATAAAGAACGTCTCAGCCGAACGCTGAGCGGACCTGCCGTCTCTAAAAACAACATCAAAATTAACCTGTATGCCAACTGCTCCACGCCTCAGGACATCTCGGCGGCACTCGCGTCCGGTGCGACCGGCATCGGTCTGCTTCGCACCGAGGGTCTTTATATGGGCAAGACACTGCCGGACTACGCCGAACAACTGCGTTTTTACAGTGAATGTGTCAAGGCGGCGAGGGGGTACTCGCTAACCATTCGCACCATGGATATCGGCGCGGATAAAATCTCGCGCAACCTCTCGGTGAGTGATGAACCCAACCCCGCACTCGGAGTGCGCGGTATCCGTATGTCGCTACTGCGACGCGATATATTTCGAGATCAGCTGTCGGCAATCATTCGTGCCTCGACGCACGGCAAGATAAATGTAATGTTCCCGATGATTGCTACCATTAGCGACTTTAATGAGGCGATGGAGGTGGTGAACAAGGTTAAACACGACCTCGACCAGGAGCGAATAAACTACTCCAAAAGTATAAAGTTCGGTGCCATGATTGAGACACCTGCCGCCGCCCTTTGTGCAAATGAGCTTGCGAAGTACGCCGACTTTTTCAGCATCGGTACCAACGACCTCACACAGTACACCCACGCCGCCGACCGTGAAAATCCACTGGTCGACAGCTATTTTCTCTCCGCCTCTACCGCGGTACTGCGCCTTATAGATATGACGGTCAAGGCGGCAAAGCAGGAGAGTATTCCGGTGTCGGTCTGTGGTGAGTCCGCCTCCCAACCGGAGATAGCCATGCGCTACCTTGAACTGTCCATAAACACCCTCTCCATGTCCGCGCCCTTTATCGGGGAGGTGAGGGAGTATATTGCGAACAATACTATTTCGTTGGTATGAGTATCGGTTAAGGTAGTAGGGGTGGATTTTATATCCGTCTGTATCTGCCTGATGAACCTCACGATCAGGGTGTAGGGGAGGGGCTCTGCTCCTCCCGACACAATAATTATCGGTGCACACCGGTCGGGTCGGGCGGATATAGAATCCGCCCCTACAATTATCCACAAAACAAAACGGTAAAAAAATGAACACCCTTTCAACCACCTACCTAATATTCCTGCCCATTGTGGCGGTACTTTTTTATTTCCTGCCGGCTCGATTTCGTGTCGGCTTTTTGGTGGTGGTCAGTCTTGGTTTTTATATCGCCTTTGCACCGAGCCTGTTTTTTGTCCTGCCCGCCTATATTGCTCTTGGGTATTTCGGCGGTCTTGCACTGCAAAAAGGTCGTGGGATCGGGGTGTTGACGCTCGCCATAATCCTCGCCGTTGCCGGACTTTGCTACTACAAATATGCCACACTATTCCTGCCGGAGGACTTTGAAATTCTTCTGCCGGTCGGGATTAGCTACTACACCTTTTCCACCGTCGGCTACCTTGCCGACATCGTCACCGGTGCGGCTAAACCGGAGAAAAACCTTCTCAAATACAGCCTTTTTATCGGTTTTTTCCCCCAACTTGTCGCAGGTCCTATCCCACGCACCGACACCCTACTCGCCGAACTGGAAAAACCTCTTCATTTTAACTATCAAAAAATTACCGAGGGGCTTTTTATCCTGTGTCTGGGCTATGTAAAAAAACTCTGCGTTGCGATACCGCTCGGTCTGCTCATCGCTCCGATTTTTTCGGATGAGACCCTCGGCGGCGGAGTGCTGTTTTTTGCGACAATCCTCTTTACACTGCAACTCTACTTCGATTTTGCCGGCTACACCGACATAGCGCGCGGCACGGCACAGATTTTCGGCATAACACTTGCGCCCAACTTTAAGCAACCCTTTTACAGCACCAACTTTTCCGCTTTTTGGTCGCGGTGGCATATATCGCTGTCAAAATGGTTGCAGGACTACATCTTTACACCGCTCGTCTGGGGCAGACCACTCTCAAAACTACCGATTATCGGTCGCTTTTTTCAAAACACTCCGTTGTACAGCACAATATTTATACTATTTGTAATATCGGGTGTTTGGCATGGTGCAGGGCTGACCTTTTTGATATGGGGTGTGTTGCAGGCTGTATTTCGCATCGGTGAGGAGCTATTGCACAAGCTGTTTGGCAAACCAAAGAAAAAGCAAAAACCTGCCGTCATGTGGGCGAAACGCGCCGTCGTTTTCCTGCTGTTCAACTTTAGCCTTGTGTTTTTTCGTGCCGAGAGTATCGGCGAGGCTTTTAGCGTCCTCACAAGAATAGTGAGTATTCCGTCCTTTGACCTCTCACTGTTTTATGACGCGGCGAGCGGATATAACGCCGAGCCCATCATTGCCGTCGGTTATCTCGCCTTTGCGGTTATCTCCACCGCGCTGTCGCTACTGCTTGACCACCTCGTGTTCACCAAAAACCGCTCGGAACAACAGTTGATATGCAATGCGCGCGGTCGGTGGGCGGTCTATTACCTTATAATAGCGCTTTGTCTCGCCGGTTTTCTGCTTAATAACGGCGGATACGGCAGTTCTGCAAGCTTTATTTATGGTGGATTTTAGTTGAGATAATAGGTAAGAAGTAAGAGCGAAGAAGTGTTAAATCGATCTGCGAAAAAGGAATTTAATGAAAAAACTTTTATTAAGAATAGCTCTCCTCCTCCTGCCTGTGGTCGGGTATTTTGTGCTGTTCTTTATCTTTGAGCCGTACAACTACTTCGGAATAAAGGAATACGCCAACACCAACAGTGTCATATACCGCACACGTGCCTATCTGCAAGACCCAAGTGACAGTATAA
Source organism: uncultured Oscillospiraceae bacterium (assembly GCA_964371365.1). Classification (GTDB taxonomy): domain Bacteria; phylum Bacillota; class Clostridia; order Oscillospirales; family Ruminococcaceae; genus CAYJBH01. The sequence continues at coordinate 837 of CAYJMO010000032.1, read as the reverse complement.
TCGTCGGGGACTCTCGACTTGCACATCTTGACATGGAACTGGTGGGTGAGTTGACAGGTAAAGAATATAAAAACCTATGTTTTGGCGGCGCGTCGATTACGGAGGCGATGGATCTCTTTGATTTTGCGCTCAAGACCAATCCGGAGCTTAAAGACGTTGTGCTCAGCATCTCGTTTTATACCCTCAATAATAGCTACAGCCGCGATCGTACCGACCAGATAGAGTTGGTGGTGGAAAATCCGCTTGCCTATATGACCAACTTTAACTACAATTTAGAGATGCTGAACGAAATTCGCCTTATATTGCAGGGTCAGCGCAGTGGCGTGTCGATGGAGCAGGGCGTTTGGGAGCCGTCCGATTTTGTGGACGAGAATGGCGAACCTTTGCCCTACCGCCAAAACCTTATAGACTATGCCGAGGACAATATCTACCCTAACAGTGAAAACTACACCCTCAACACTGCGGCGATAGAGCGTATTATTAAGATAAATGAACAGTGCACCGAGCTGGGGATCAACTTCACCGTGGTGTTCCCTCCGGCGCATGAGAGTATAACGGAGTTAGTGGTAAAGCCACTCGGCATCGATATAATTATGCTCGACACCATCGAGCGTTTAAGGCAGGAGGGGGTCGACGTCGTGGACTATGAACACGAGAAAATTGTGGCCTACCCTGACGAGATGTACTATGATGGTTTTCACCTCGACCCCGTCACCGGTCTGGGCGAGTTCACTTCCCGACTTTTTACCGAGGACATTTAGTTCTTCAAATTTGATAAAAAAAATAACCCTATCGAATCATCGGTAGGATTATTTTTTTGTTTTATTTTGTGAAAAT
>CAYJMO010000031.1:0-22885 GCA_964371365.1 uncultured Oscillospiraceae bacterium | reverse complement strand
TTTTAATTTCCAGCAGCTCCTCTATGACCCTCTGTTCTGCATTTTGATATGCCGCACGCGGAATGTCGCTGATACTGCCGTCGGTTGTCACTACAAGCCCTATGGTGGAATGGTCCTGTATTACCTTTTTTGTACCTATCTCGGCGGCGGTATCAAAAGGTATTTCATGATCAAACCAAGGGGACTTGACCATGCGAGCGTGCCCGTCCTCGATATGCCCTTTCGCCCCATCCACCACATAACCTACGCAGTCTATCATCCGTGCATTAAAATATGCGCCATTCTCCAACTCGAGCGATATGGCCTGCTCCGGAATAAACTTAGGCTCCGTTGTCATGATGGTCTTGCCGGCGGCGGACTGAGGGAGCTCGTCGATGGTTCGACAACGAAGTGGTCCACTTTCAATCTCGGGGATTATCATATCCTCCATAAATCGTTTTATCAGTGTACTTTTTCCGCTACGTACCGGACCGACCACTCCGATGTATATATCACCACCGGTACGTGTGGCTATATCCTTATAAATGTCGTAATTTTGCATGATAATTCTTATCCTTTCTGCACGTTTTATGCGTATCGGTCTATTGCATCGATAACTGATATTCTCTTCTTATACCGGAACGATTAACCTTTTTGATGTTTTGAGCACCTCTTCGGTGAGATTGTTGTGGTTCATTATGCCGGATAGAGATGCGCCGTACCTTTTGGCTATATCGAATATCTCTTCCCCACTCTCGGCAAAATAGATGCAGATAGCGGCATCTATCTGTTCAACCGGGCAGTCGGTGAACTCGATACTCTTTAGTAGATTTATCTCCGACTTTTTGCATACTATTCCGCTCACTGCGAGCGAGACCTCCACCGATGCCTCGTTACAACTAAAGGTGCAAGCTGTTGACATAACCGTGGGTGTAATGTCAAGGTAAAGACCATCATTTACCGGCAGGTTGCAGGGTATCTTGTACTCACCGGCATTGTCAAAGCAGTATAGTTCTCCAAGATTGTTCTCACATATAAGATGGATCGTTATATCCCCTTTTATAAATGCAGAGCTGTCATCACTATCTACACGAACCGCCCCGAGTGTCGCAAAGCAGTCCGCAACCGCAACTAAATCGTCGCCGAGCGGCGCCGGTATATTGAGCAGAAGATCGGTGTTTAACGTCTGTGGTTCGCTCAAAATTTCTATCGGTTGATACTGCGTTTCATATCCACTGTCTACCGAAAAAGCGTCCACAACCACCGATTGATGGCAGTTGGAATAAAGCGCTGCACTCGCCGAACAAGTTAGTGACAATACATATCCTCCGTCGTCGGATGTCAGTATACTACAGCTCGATACCGTAACACCGGGGCAGATGATGCAGTCATCAATCGGCGCATCGAGGTCCGCCACCTGATTTATAGGCAGGGTTTTGCACTCCTTGACAAAACTGCCCTGTTGTGAGAGATAGGCTATCTCCGACTTTATCTCACCTTTTAGGATTATTTTTTCCCCGACAATTTCGGCGGAATTTATCCGACCGCCACTGAAATTATAGAGTATCTGCTCCGGTTGTTCAAAAAACTCAACCTCCACCTCACTTGTAAACTGCTTTTCGGTGGTGGTGATGTATCTGACATACTCAAGATCGACATTCTTTTGTTCCACCGATTCGGTCAGAATCTCGGCAATGCACTCCACCTCGTCAAAGGAGCGTATCGACGCGGTCATGCCGTAGGAACCGCGGATATCAAGCCGGCGTTGGTTGATGGCACGACAGTTAAGATATTCACAGTTGCCGCTCACCGTAATTCTGTATCTGCCGGTTACATTTGCACGGCAATCAAAACTTTTAGAAAAGGGAAGTTTTTGCTCCAATTGGCAGATGGTGGTGCTGTCCTCCGACTGGTAGTAAACCGTAACCTTGTGATATCCCTCGATCAAAATTTTGCCGGAGATGAGACTTTTTTGGAATACGGTATGTCCCACCGTGCATTTAATTATCTTGAACACCTCCGCAATATAATCCGGCACTAATATTTCGGTCTCGATAGGCATCTCAAAATAGCTGTCGAGCAAACCTTGATAGGACGGTATACTGCTGTTCATCACCGATAATTCCATGATTAAATCCTCCTTATGTATCAGATAGCAACCAAAACTCTATTCATCAGCAAATCATACGCACAAAACCCACTTATCAAAGTTTTATATGTTATTCTTTGGACAAATACAAGCTAAGTTTCTATAAAATATATATGCGACGACATATATAATATGCATTTTTATCTATTTTGTGATAAAAACTTATATGGTTGCATTATATTGCCGAGTTTAGTATAATAATATCTATGAAAACTACATTTTATTACAACAAGAAATTTATACTACTCTCGGCGTTTATTCTGCCGATGGTTATCCTTCTCGTCGCTTATGCCGCCGCCGGCATTTTCACCGAGTACTCTATTTTAGTCAATGATCTTTTCACCCAGTACTCTAAATTTTTAAGCTACTATAGAAATGACCTACTTGAAAACGGGATTTTTTACAGCTTTTCCAAGGACATTGGCGGCAATTTTTACGGCATTTTCACCTACTATTTAATGAGCCCGTTTAATCTGCTCGTCTTTTTGTTCCCCCCTGAACACATTGAGTATGCCATCGCAATAATTATGTTTTTAAAAACGGGGGTTGCCGGTGTATGTTTTTTCCTGTTTTTAACCGGAACACAGCCCCCCTCCCCTGCCGCCCTTGTTTTTTCCACACTCTATGCGCTCGCCTCCTGTTTTGTGGTGTGGCACTATCATATTCTGTGGAGTGATGTTTTTTTTCTCACACCGATAGTCCTACTCGGGGTGCAGGATATACTCAAAAAAAATTCGACACGGCTTTTTGTTATCTCCTTTACCGCATCGCTCATTATCAACTACTATATAGCCTACATGGTCGCACTTTTTATCCTGCTGTACTTTATCTATGACACCATCATCAGATGGAACAAAAAGGATACGGCACGGATATTTATTGCACTTGCTAAATCTTCGCTCCTTTCTGCGCTTCTCTCGGCGTGGGTTACGGTTCCAACCATATTCAGCCTTTTGCAGGGTAAAATCGACTTCAACTCCGAACTCGGACTGACTGTCGGGACACGTGCATTCAACCCCTTTGCCTTAGCGCCTAAACTGTTCAGCGCCGGATACGATAATCTCGGCACCGTCTCGACCCCGTTTTTTTACAGCTCGGTGGTGGTATTTGTGCTCACACTCGGTTTTTTCTTTCTGAAAAACGTCTCGGTGCGAGAAAAAATCGCCTCCCTCTTTCTCTTAATCACACTCGGGGTTAGTCTGATATACGGCCCGCTCAACATGGTTTTTCACATGTTCGCCGCGCCTAACGCATTCCCCTACCGCTTTGTTTTCCTGCTCGTCCTTGTAATGATATCCCTCTCATACAAGACCTTCTTGAACATAAATCATGTGGCACTGCGCTTTTTTCTGCCGACAGTCTTGCTCATGTTTATCGCCATGTGTGTTTTGAGTTTTATCTACCCCTATGAGATAGACTACTTTGAAATTGTACTCACCCTTGTACTCGGGGTACTGTCGGTCGTCTGCCTTGTCCTGTCAAGGCGAAAGACCATGCTCGCAGTTGTGATATTGATTATCGCTCTCGTCGATATCTCCTGCAACACCATTGGACTAATTGACAAAAATTACACCGCACTCACTCCGGTTCCGATCGGTGCTTATTCTGAACATTATGAAACAAACAGCGCCGCCCTCGCTGAAATTGAGGATGAGGATTTTTATCGTGTCGACACAAACGACGATCTGTATGGGATAAACGACAGCTTTAACTACGGCTTTAACGGCTACTTCAATGCCTTCACCTCACTGCCGGAAACGTACAGCGAGCGGGTCCGGCACAGCTATACCTCCACCGAGCTTGAACTGCAACACCTGTTTTTTGGTGTTAAATACAGCTTGTATGATGGTGTGCTTGTTGAAAATGACGCCACACTGCCGCTAATCTTCCCAATAAAAAAAGATATTTTAGAGATGGATAATCTAACTCTTGAGAGCCTCGTCGGCAATCTATATGAAGTATCCGAGGTTGAAAGCGGTGATTCGCTCGCCCTTGCAACACAGATAGGTGATAACACTGTGCGGTTAGCGCAGGACGGTGGCTTCATCGACGCGGTAGTTGTTACAGAACAAAACACCGTCGCCCTGACCTCCATCGTCTATGACAAGAGTTGGAAGGTTTGGGTAAACGGTGTTTTGACAGAGCCTATGATGTTCGCCGAGGGGCTGTTATACTTCGAGCTTTTTGAGGGTGAAAACGAGGTCACCATGCTATACATCCCAAAAGGATTTGTGCCCTCCGTGGTTATCTCGATTGGAACGTTGCTGTCTATTGTGGGTCTGGCTGTACTTCGTCGACGTCGATCTTCTTGATTTTGCGACGGCTGAAGATGTCGTACAATGCCGGTATAAGCAATAATGTCAGCACGGTGGAGTAGGAAAGACCGCCGATGGTGACTATCGCAACGCCCTGGCTCATCTCGGCACCGAGACCAACTCCGAGTGCCATGGTGCTCATCGCAAGAATGGTGGTGAGCGCCGTCATAAATATCGGTCGTATTCTGTCGCGTCCCGTCTTTAACAGCGCGGCGCGTTTTTCCATGCCGTCCTCACGGAGCTGGTTGACATAGTCTACAAACACAATACCGTTGTTGACGACAACGCCGGCAAGCACCAAAAATCCGACCATGGAGGTGACCGACAGCGCCTGACCGGTGAGTATCAACGCGAGCAAACCGCCGGTGAAGGCGAGCGGTATGGTGAAGATAACGATGAATGGCGAGAGCAGGCTTTGGAACTGCGCCACCATAATCAGATAGATGAACACGACCGCAAGCAGTAGCATGAGAAGCAGGTCGGACATGGTCTGCACAATGGTCTCGTTCTCGCCGGCAACCTCGACACTGTAACCGTCCGGTATCTCGAAACTTGCAAGTGCTGTGTCGACATCGCGTGCCACCAGACTGACATTGTACCCCTCGGCGATGGTCACGGCGACACTCTGAGTGCGAGATTGGGCATCACGGGAGATACTTTCGGGAGTTTTTGCGTTCTCGATGGTTGCTATTTCCGATAGGAGCACATCACGCTCCTGCTCCTTTTCCTCGCCGTCCTCATCCTCCGTCGTGATCATCTCGGTTGCTACAACGATATCGCCGAGGGTGTCGACGGTGGCAACCTCAGAGGGGATAATTATTGCGGTCATGTCGTCCTGACCGAACGTCATAATGGTAGAGCTGGTCTCCTCGGTCAATGCCTCGCTGACGGTGGTATAGACCTGTGCTATCGTCTGGGAGTATTTCGCCGCACCGGAGGCATCAACAATGATACGCAGTTCATCCTCCTGCTGTTCACTGCCGTCGGTTATCTCCTCGATACCCTCGATGTCGGACAGGGTGTTTTTTATACCGGTCGCTGTCGATTGCAGAACATCAAGGTCGTTACCCTTAATATTGATGGTGATACCCTCGCCGGAGAGCGCCGACATGTCCATATTGTTCTCGGTGATACTCAGATAGTCCTCATACTCCGGAGTGAGCTGTCGAATTTGTGGGCTTATATCAGGTCCGGTTATGCCGGACTCCTCGTCTATAACGATGAAAAAGGTGACGGAATCCGCACCGCCGCTCATAAAGCTCATCATGCCGGTAGAGGTGCCACCGTCATACTGCACGCTGACCGTCTCAACTCCCTCGATGGTTGCTACCGCCGCGGCAATCTCTTCAGCGCTCGCGATAAGCTCATCCCTCTCGGTCTCATCCTCCATGGTTAAAGTCATCTGCATCTGGGTGGAAGACATGGACGGGAACAACTCCAGCGGCATGTTGAGTAGGCTGAGCAGTGTTCCTGCAAGCATGGCTGTAGCGAGAATTATTACTATAAATTTGTAGCGCAGGTTAAAGTCGAGCACCTTTTCGTAGGCATTTACAAATGCATCAAACAGCTTGTGTTCCTTTTGCACCTCACTGCGCAGCATGGAGCTTGCCATTGCCGGCACTACGGTCATTGCGACGAGCAGACTGGAGAAAAGCGAATAGGCGATGGTCAGTCCCATGTCCTCAAAAAGCTGACGGGACATGCCGTCCACAAAGACGATGGGCAGGAATACACAGACGGTGGTCAGGGTGGAGGCGAAGATAGCACCACCAACCTGAGATGCGCCGGCAACCGCCGCTCTGGTGCGGCTCATCCCCTCCTTGCGCAGGCGGTAGATATTTTCGATGGCGACGATACTGTTGTCGACGAGCATACCGACCCCGAGTGCAAGACCGGAGAGAGATATAATATTTAAAGTGACATCGCTGAAGTACATTAAAACTATGCTGATCAGTAGGCTAAGCGGTATCGATAGACCGATAATAAAGGTCGGGCGCAGGTCCTTGAGGAAGAATAGCAGTACCACCAATGCGATAAGACCGCCGTAGATAAGGTTGCTCATGACACTGTCGATGACGAGGTCGATGTATATGCCCTGATCCATCAACATGTCGATATGCAATTTGTCGTCCGCCGCCATAGCATCCGCTATCGCGAGGTTGACATCATTTGATACCTCGGAGGTGGAGGCGATGGAGGACTTCTGGATAGAGATTATAAGCCCCGAGTTGCCGTTGACACGGACATAGCTGTCCTCGCTGTCGTCGGTGATGACGACGTCGGCGACATCGCTAAGGTGGATGGGCTCGACCCCGTCCAACCCCATGTCGAGGAGCAGGAGGTTCTTCACCTCGTCCAGACTTGCAAACTGTTCCCCCACCTTGACGGTGAGTTGGGTGTTCCCGTCCGATACATAGCCGGCAGGGAACGAGAAGTTTTGTGCTGTGAGTATACCGGACAGCGCCTCCTGTGTGACCAGTCCGTCTATGTTGGCGCTTTTAAGAGCCTCGTCCCGCGCGCGCTCAAACTCGTCAAGTCCGGCTGCGATCTCGTCCTGAGCGGTGCGCAGTTCCGTCTCGGTCACGGTCAGTTCCGAGGTGGCAGATAGCTTTCCGGATTCTATTTCAGTATAGGCACTCTCCAGCTCCGCTATGGTGCCGTTTAGCTGTGATACAACGAGGTCGGTGGCGGCGATATCCTGTTTTAGGTTGGCAATCTCGCTCTCGAGTGCGTTTACCTCGTTTTGTACGGTGGTAATGTCGGTGGTGGTGACGAGTGATGCGGATACCCCGAGCTGGGTAAGGGCGGCGTTTAGCTCGGTAAGGGCAGGTTGCATGGAGGTGGCAATCATCGCAGGGGTGAGCGCACCCATCGCAGGGTCGGTCTGCAACAGACCGGCGAGGGCGGCGTAAAAGGAAAATAGTGGTTCGCTCGGCAATGGTGGGACGCCGGACGGCGCCAAGATGTCAACTATCTCCTGCACCGTCAGCGGCTCGGTCGCAGGTGGTATCGGCTGAAACATCGGGTTTGTCTCAAAACTATTGAGCAGCTCTATCGTCTGCAAAAGCTGCAACTTTCCATCAAGCGCCTGTTTCTGCCCGTCCTTTATCTCGGCGAGTGACTCGAGGGAGGTTTTTTCCGAGGCGAGCGCCTGCAGCTGCGCAATTCCGGAGTCTATCTCGGCACTGGTGGAGGCGAGGGTGTCAAAAGTCTCCTGTTGTGCATCATCAATCTCGTTCAGTCCGGCATTTATCTCATCCTGTGCCTCCTCCAAATCCATCTGGGTCTCGTACAGGGCGGAGTCGATAGACTTTAATATATCGGCGGTGATGCCGTCGATTTTAAGTTGATTAAGGCGTATTTCCACTCGATCGCTCACGGTGCCGGATACGTCGACCGATGCAACGCCGCCCACTCTTTTCAGATATGGTACCAGCTCCTCCTCGACATAGGTTGTCAATTCCTTGATGTCCATGCCGTCATAGTTGACGGTCAGGGTTTGTATCGGGAGGGAGTCGGGATTTATACGCAATAGGATAGGGGGTTGCACCGTGTCCTCAAAATAGCCGGACACCATGTCGATATTAGCGCTCAAATCCAACATCGCCGAGTCCATATTGATGGATTCACTGAACTCGAGAATGACAAGGCTCATATTCTCCGCCGAGACACTGCTGACATTGTTGAGCCCGTTGACGGTGGATACCGCCTGTTCTATAGGTGCGGTAACCGACGTCTCCACCCGCTCGGGGGTTGCGCCGGGATAGACGGTCTGCACTATGACATAGGGCAGTTCTATGGTCGGCAGAAGATCGGTCTGTAAATCTAAAAACGACACCACGCCGAGTACAAGTACCAACATGATGCCGACAAAAACTGTGTAGGGTTTTTTAACGCTATATTTTATCATCTATATATAAAGCCTTTTTAAATCAATTCATCTATAAAATTATACATCAATATATAGTATGTGTCAATTGATTTCACAGTAATCACACTAAATCGGATTAATGTTTAACGGTGAAAGGCTACTTAGACTATTCGATAAGAAAGGCAAAGCCGTTCCCGTCACCATTCACCCACGTTTGCATGATTTCACCCTTGGTCATTATTTCAACAAAAACTCCCTAAATTCCTCAAAAGGCAGGGGCTTTGAGAAGACATACCCCTGTATATGCTCGCACCCGCACCGTGCTAAAAACTCAAGTTGATCGGAGCTCTCGACACCCTCGATGACCGAGATTCGGTCGGTCGATTTTATTCCGCTTATCAGGTACTCAAAAAAGCTCTCGTTCTTCTTTGTGGCGGTTGCCGCCATCAGAAGACTGCGATCGATCTTAATAATATTGACCGGCAGATTTAACAGCATACTCATGTTGGAATAATCGACACCGAAGTCATCCAACTCAAAAACAAACCCTTTTTCCTGCATCCGTTTCATGACCACACCAACCGCATTGGCGTCGGATATGAGCGTGCGCTCCGTAATCTCGATATTAATCATGTTTGTGGGTATACTGTATTTCTCCAATATCGAGCAGACCTGCTCCACCAAATCTTTTTGGAAAAACTGTAGGTAGGAGAAGTTCACCGAAACCGAGTCCAGGGTAATTTTGGCGTTATTTTCATCTAAAAGTCGGCGCAGGTCACGACAGACCTTGTCCAGTACGATGTAGGTTATCTTGACGATTAAGCGGGTATTCTCCGCGATGTCTATAAACTCACCGGGGAATATTATCTGTCCATCGTCCCCCCTCATGCGCACAAGCGCCTCCGCCTGGCTGAAGCAGTTGTGTGAGGAGGAGTAGATCGCCTGATAGTGTACCTCAAACGCCTCCTCTTCGATTGCTTTTTTTAGTTTTGCGATCATCTCGTTGCGCTCACGCATCTTCCTGCCGATGGTGGTGTCGTACAAAAAGCCGGATTTGCCGATATTTTCCTTTAATGTCCTAATTGAATAGTCGGTTGCCGAGATAAGATCCCGCACGTTGGAACCAAACTCCGGAAAGTCTACACGGCAGTAGAGTATGTCAAGGGTTAGGTCGTATCCGTCCACCGTGAGGTTGTTATCAAACTCCGCTACAAACTGTTTGACCCTGTCAAAATCGGACGGGCCGTGACGTCGTATAAGTATTGCAAATTCATCCCCGTTGTATCTAAACGCATATCGACGTTTAAAGTGTTTCACCATTGTCGAGGCGATAAACTGCAAGACCTTATCACCTGATTCCAGCCCCTGTCGTTCATTGATGCTCTTGAAGTTGCGAACGCTGAAAACATAGAGCGAAAACTCTTCCTTTCGGTTTGCAAGTGAGGTGAGTATGTGCATCAATGCCATTCGATTGGAAAGACCGGTCAGATGATCGCTCGATTTTGAGACATTTTGTATATAAAGGTGTATGACCAATGCGCCGGTCACCCCTGCAAGTCCGGTGGTTGTCACGTCGGGGTTTATAAACTGTATTGAGGATATCCCCATCGCAAACACAAGATTTATCATAATCATTATCATCATGCCACGATTGGTATTTTTTATGTTCGCTATCGCCACCACAAAGGTCATAAACATAAATATGCCGGCAATATAATAGGTCAGCTGGAACAAGGGTCCTCTCACATAGCCCGTTTCCGGAGTAATGGTAAAGCATAAATGATGAAAATAGTTGCCAAAGATAAATACTATATAGATAAAATACGGAATGGAAAATAAGGTTAAAGTTTTGCGGATTTCTCGCTCTTTACTATTGTTCTTCGCGAGCGTCAAGGCATATAAAAAACAGATGAAAACCGGTGTGGGAATAGATATAAAATAGAGCACGGTGACAAACTCTATCAAAGGCATAGGAAATGCATCCATATACCTGCCGGACATGTGCGTCGAAACTATGGTAACAATGATGGAAAACAGGGTGCTGAAATACATCTGTTTAAGCAGACTGTAGCGCAAGGTTCGAGCCTCAAAATCTCGAATAAAGCTTAAAAGTATTACCAGTATAATAATAAACGCAGAGTATTCCGCCATCATATTGTATTCTATCATATTTTCGGCACCTGTGTATTTCTGCGCTGATAATCCTCTTCACGATGAGGTGAATAGGTGTTGTGCATGTCTTTGTTGTAGATGGTGTACATGTTTTTACCGCCGTTTTTCGAGGCATACATTGCAAGGTCGCTAAGGTGATAAAGAGTATCATACTCGGTAGAATCTTTAGGAGTTATGGCAATGCCTACACTGGTCGATATATTGATGGACACCCCATTATCGGCAACATATTTTCGGTTGAGTGATTCACAGATAGCATTCGCCTTGGACGTAATAAGCTCACTGCTCTCGTTACCAACCATAAACACCACAAACTCATCACCACCTACACGGGCGATAAAATCCTGTGAGCGAAACAGCTTATCGACCTCGACATATATCTCGTTCAAGACCTTGTCGCCAAAGACATGCCCCATATTGTCGTTTATCCCCTTAAAATTGTCGAGATCAAACATAAACATGGTTCCGTGACCGCCGGATTTGAGGTATTTTTCGACGTTGTTTTTTATACCCTCTTTGTTATAAGCTCCGGTCAGTGGGTCACGCTCCGCCTTGTGGCGCAGTGCTATCTCCTCCTCCTTTTCAGATTGGATGTCATCCGCGGTACATATCGCGTTAATTTCGCCGGTTTCCTCATTTTTTGTGATATTTATCATCATACGATACCATATATACTGACTCGGATTATCGTTGACATAAGTATCATTTGTAGGAGCATTGAACGCCATCGTGCGGTAGTCATAGATCAACTGCTTCTTCCCGGCTAAACACTCCTTGATTATTCTGGAAGTAGAGTATCGTGTGGCGGTGGGGATATCCTCATAATACACAAACTGAGCGGCGTTGGCGAGCAAAAACTGGGAGTAGCTCGGCAGTTTGTCCGTTTCATACTCCTCACCGGCAACGATCAAACGGTTGATAGTGTCCCGAGTACAGTTGATGTCAATGTATATGTCGGCAAGGTTAAACAAAGCTTTTTGCAGCTTTTTATCCTCCGATATCCTATCCTCAAGCTCCTTTGATTTCGCTTTGTATCGCTGAAAAGAGACTATCATGATGGTCATAAACAGCGCGGCATAAAATATAGACAGCAGGAATAAAGGCAACACAATCTGCTGTATTTTTATATCATAGATATTAATATCTACGCTCGCTATTACACTATTATAGATGGAGTAGCCTGTAGCGGCAACCGTCACAATCGCCAAAACCCCGAGCATATTGTTGTTCTCGATTATTGCCTTGAGAAATCTCGGCGGAATACCGTAAGAAAACAGCGCTAATATAGGTATGTGTATCGACAATACCATAACGGTATACATGAAAAAGCTCTCGCTATCGTTAAGTATGCTGAATGGGCTGGTGTCGTTGATTAACGTTAGTATCGCCAGTGTTACATATCGGAAGGTGAAGGCGTGCAGATAAACACCGGCAACCGCCGTAACAATAGTAAGATAGTAGGATCTAAACAACAATGCCATCTCGACAAAAAATATCAGCATGGTTATTAGATACCCCTGCCAGGCGTATGTTTCGACGCTTACAAACGCCAACGTTCCGATAATAGCATTAAAAGCCGAAATTATAACAAGGCGAGTTTTATATTTTGGGGGTGTCGGGACAATTCGTCCCATAAGATTAATGCTAAGAACGGTGTGCACAAATATAAGCAGTGCAAGAATTATGACATTCAATATTCGACCTCAATTTCTGATGTCTATGCGAAATAATTTAATCGGAGGCGAGCACAATAATGTAATCCTCTTCTCCAAACGTCACCTTGCTGGATTTTCTCGGGCAGTTGATTATTTCAAAGTTGTCTCCGCTTTGCTTTTTGTAGCCGATGGCAATCTCGTTATGGCGCATGGCAATCTCACTGATGGTGAAGAAGTCCACCTCGGTGTCAAGCGCTAAATAATTCGCCGCGCGGCGCATATATATCTCACTGCCATAGGGGTGAAGCAGTTCCTTGAACACGGTGGAAAGATCGCGATTTTCCGATATTTGGGTGAGTATCAGATTCACGATGTTGGAGCCGATAATCAGGTCATTGACCTCGGCAACCTTAGCAAGTTTTTGGTTTGTTGTATTTTTCATCTCGCTGGTTATGTTGAAAAGGCGGCCGGTCTTGTGGCTGATATCGCGAAGATGAATAAGCTTTAACAGGATGACTGCGTCCGCCGTCTCGGTGTCGAGGTTGTCGTCACTCAACAGCAAAACATGGTTAAAGTTGTCGATTAAAAGTTCGTCTAAAACCACACGGTCGGTGGTATCACATTCTTTAAAGGACATCTGCATGTTGGAAAGACCGTCGGCAAGGTTCTCGCCCTCCTGCGGCTCTTCCAGGTCGGCAATGACCACCTTTGAGCCCTTGTCAAAATAGCTGTCCAGTTCACAGAGAATCTTCTTGAGCTTTGTGTTGGTGCCGAGGATCAGTATGCTCTCGGGGCGCAACTCCTCCTCACCGCTTTTCATGATGCCGCCGATACTATCAAAGGAGGGTATAACGGCGGTCGGTTTTGCAAAACCGTCGTCCTCGGTAAGCAATAAAAGCTCATCACTCTCAATCAGCACACTCTCCTTGTCGGGGTTGAGCAAGATATCATCGCCGCGCTTATAGCCAAACACGACGGAATATTCAAATAGATTTACAACTTCTTTGAACTTCTTGCCGGCAAGCGATGGGAAGTTTTCAAAGTACAGCTCGTTGCCGCTGTAGTCGAACAGTTCGATAAGGACGTTGGAAAGTCCCGACTGTCGACAGGTCTGTGCAATAATTCTTGAGACGGCATCCTGCACCAGTATAAGCTCGACATTGCCCTCGCCGGCAATCTCAGCAACCTCGTAGTTTTTATTGTCGCTGACCGTCGCAACGATATGTGCACCGCGGCTGTTGGGGGTGGTGCTAAAATAGTTGTTGACGGTGAGTATCGCTTTGGTGGTAATAAAATCGCGATCCTCGTTTATAATGATGGAGCGCGCCTGCTCGATACTACACTGCTTTAACATATGCATGTCTGTTATCTGACCGGTGCGACAGATGACACGTGTGGTCTTTAAATCCTGTATCTGTTCCGATATTGCGGTCTCCATCAACTCCTTTTCCTCCGGAGCGAGTACCACGACACAGCTGTTTTTGTGGTTGAGGTTCGCCTCACATAGCTCGGAAATGATGGTGTAGATGTTGTCGTTAAAACCGAGTATGACGGTATGATTTTGTTCAATAACCTTGCTGTTACCCTTTTTAAGGGAGTTGAGACGTTCCTCAAAGCCGGTGGTTATAATACCGATTAGGATACTTGTGACAAAAAGACCGCAGAGTGTCACGATCGACATCAGTATGATAAAGCCGACATTCCCCGTGTCGGTTCCGGTTATGGTGCCGGCATCGATGGTGTGCATTATGCTGATCCAGATGTTGGAGCCGATGTCACCGCCACCCACCAAAAAACCGACAAAACCGGCAAGTATAATAACAATGGCAGTTATCAAGAACAGTATGCCAACCAGTGCGATGGTGCCCTTCGCCATGATGTTATCGAATTGATAACGAAATTTCTCCTTAAGGCTTGCTTTGTACATATTTTTTCTCCTTATTATTTTGTATACGTCCCGAGCTCTAAGCCCTTCTTTTTAAAATAGCAGTAGGTATCATAGTCCACCGTCTTGGGAATGGAATGATCACTGTGTAAAAAGTAGTTGTACCCCTGCATGACGGTCGGTATCTTCGCCTCCAACTCCGCGTCGATAAGTGACCTGTCGTTGGTATACATACATCTCACGTCAATGCCACCCATAAAGCAGATTTTGTCACCGTACAGCTTGTGTAACTTTAACAGATCCATGCCCGCCTTGACCTCAATGACCTGTAGGCAGTCAATTCCGGTCTTGACAATATCCGGCAAAAGTGGCTCGATAAAACCACAAGAGTGCATTATTATCGGCAATCCGAGCGACTTTGCGAAGTTGTTATACTTTAAATGCGCCGGCATGACGATATCCCGATACATCTCGGGTGACATAAAAGGGCTGCCCTTATAACCAAGATCCTCATAGTACCAGACGCCGTCCGGCAGACCCTCCTCCTCGAAAAGAAGTTTGTGGTGCTCGATAATAAGATCCACAAAGGTCATCATCATCTCTGCGACCCAGTCCGGATCGTATATCATATTCATCAGCATGTTTTCATGGCCGCACACAAGATGTGTCAACTCAAAACAGCTTATAAAAGACAGGGTGAAAAACTTCTCATTCTCTTTAGCGGCGGCGCGCGCCTTTCTGTATGCCTCGAAATTAAGACGGTTGCGGTCAAATTTGAGGTAGGGGACTATATATTCCTCCCAGCTCTCACGGTCACAGACCTTAAAACCGATATGCTCCGGCGTTGTGTCGTGGTGCTTATGGCGTTTGAGCGTCGCGCCGTTGCCATCGAAGTAGGTTATGGTATCCTCTGTCTCGGCGACCACCTCCGGCTCAAAATCGTATCGCGCCACCATGTTCAGACAGCCACAGGAGGCGATGTCTAAATCAAAATGATCACCAAACGACTCGTCTTTGCCGATGTGACCCTGTTCTCGCCACTCGGTATATGTGTCGTCCCAGAAGTGTTCAAATATGCCTATTCGATCGGTGGGTTGATGATTTAAAATAGCTAATACACGCTCTTTGCCGGTCATAAACTTAACCTCCGTGTTTTCTTTTAACCATTATACTATATTATTTAGGAAAAGGAAAGTGTTTTTTTCACATCGTTGATCTATATTTTGTGTGCACGAACACGGCCGATATACTCAATTTATCGTAATGTCAAGAGGGGGGCACCCATTCCCTACAACCACCATCATGGACAAGTCAAAAATATGTGAACTTTATGAACTTTTTTCTTGCGTTTGTTCACATGGTATGATATAATGGTTTTAAAGAAACTCGGGAACAATGACGATGAGCGATATATTTGACAAACTTCATATACTCACCGACGCGGCAAAATATGACGTCGCCTGTACCTCGAGCGGTGTCGACCGTGGCGGCGTACAGGGTTCACTCGGCAGTGCCGCCGCCTGTGGTATCTGTCACTCCTTTACGCCGGATGGTCGGTGTGTCTCCCTCCTAAAAGTTTTGCAGAGCAACGTGTGTGTCTATGACTGTGAATACTGTATAAATAGACGCAGTAACGACCGCCGTCGCGCCACCTTTAAGCCACGTGAGTTAGCGGATTTGACCATCCAGTTTTATCGCCGCAACTATATCGAGGGGCTGTTTCTATCATCCGGAGTCGTGAAAAACCCCGATTATACGGTGGAACAGATGATAATGACATTAGAGATACTGCGGTATGAATATCGCTTTAACGGCTATATCCACGTCAAGGCAATACCGAACGCCGACTGCGCACTGATTGACCGACTGGCGCTGTTGACCGATAGGATAAGCATTAATATAGAACTCCCGTCAGAACAGAGTCTCAAACGCCTCGCCCCCGACAAACATCGTCACAGCATCATAGCGCCGATGGGGCATATCGCGAGTGGAATTGTGCAGAATAAATACGAGATGGTCAAATACCGTTCTGCTCCCAAGTTTGCACCGGCAGGACAGAGCACCCAGATGATTGTCGGTGCGAGCGAGGACAGCGACTATCAGATTTTAAAACTCACGGCGGCACTCTATAAAAAATACTCCCTAAAAAGAGTGTTTTATTCGGCATACACCCCGATAAACTCCGGTGGTAACCTGCCGGCGGTGGACACAAAACCGCCGTTACTTCGGGAGCATCGGCTCTATCAAGCGGATTGGCTTTTAAGATTTTATGGTTTCGAGGCGGACGAGATACTCAGCGAAGAAAACTGTGAGCTCAACCCACTGCTTGACCCGAAATGCAACTGGGCGCTGAACAACCTGCACCTTTTTCCGGTGGAAATCAACCGCGCCGACTACTATACCCTGTTGCGTGTTCCGGGCATCGGAGTGCGCAGTGCAAAACGGATAGTCACCGCACGACGGCATGCCTCACTCGGGTTTGACAACCTCAAAAAAATGGGCATCGTACTCAAACGCGCGCAGTATTTCATCACCTGTTCCGGCAAAGGGATGGTGGGGCTCAAGAACATAGCAACGCCGTCGGTGGTGCATTTCTTGACCGACGGCGAAAACGAGCGTGAGGACCATCGACAACTCTCACTTTTTGACAACATTGCTCCGCCAATTAAATCATGGACAAAGATTGGCGAGGAATTTTGTCTGTAGTTCAAGGAAAAGGTTCTTTATAATGCTTTGTGCATTATAAAGGTTCTTTGACGCAGAAATGCGGGCAAAATTACCGACAAGATTGCCCACTGTTTAGTTGGTGGAGCAATGATATTACGGCAAAGGACAGGATACAATGTATAAGCGGACAGATGTGAACTATATATACGACGGCAGTTTTGAGGGGCTGTTGTGCTGTGTTTTTCATAGCTTCACCCACAAGGAACTGCCACAAGGAGTCTATACCTTTGATGATGATATAATTAGCTTTTATCACTCGATTGAGGTGAATATCGACCAGGCGCAGGTCAAACGCGTGACCGACGGAATCTATAAAAAATTAGGCGGTAACACCTTTTTGCTGATACGGGACTGCTTTTTGTCCGACCTTGCAACCAAGGAATTGAACATCATCGCCTTTTTGCAGTACAGCTTTAAACACGGTGTATCGTCGTCCGACCACCTCGCGACCGACTGTGTGCTGATGGTCAACAAGTCGGCACAACGTGCACGAATGGAGGCGCACAAGCTCAAAGGCTTTGTACGCTTTATCCAACGCGGCGGCGTGTTGGTGTCAGAGATATCACCGGATTGCCGTGTCCTGTCTCTGATCGCCTACCATTTCATGGACAGATACGGCGGCGAGCAGGTGATGATAATGGATAAGTCCCATAAAGAATTGCTGTTGATCTCGGGTGGGAAATATCGCATAATGCCGTATGACAACATAATAAAAAACGCCCCGGACGTTGGAGAAGATCAGTACGAGGCGCTTTTCAGATGCTTTTATGAGTCGGTCAATATAACACAGCGCAAAAATCTGCGCTGTCAGAACAATTTCCTGCCGAAAAAATACCGCGGCGACATGACCGAGTTTGGTTCACGCCTCGAGGGGGCGTTACCGGGTGGGTGATGTGGGGCGTGTGCTTCGGGTGATGTGGGGGGCGCGTGTTTGAATGATTTCAAACCCTCTGAATGTGCAAAGAGCGCGAGCGCTCTTTGCACATTCGGAGGCTGCGAACGAGTTCGCAGACGCGCCCCCCGTACCGACAGTCAGGCAATCCCGACCGATATGTACGAATGGTTTATATAAACGTGACTGCACCACTACCTGTGTCATAGATTGCACCCACCACAACAAGACTTCCCTCCTCAACTAAGGATTTTATTATCTCGCTTTGCATAAGTGCATCAACACTATTTTGCACATTTAATTGCTCGGCGGCGGCTGGATCAGTCTCCTCACCAATGGCGTCCGATATTCTCTCGGTAATAAATATGATGTTGTCGTGTCCTGCATCACCGATAGTGGCATCAACCGCACCGCACTGTGTGTGCCCCAGCACCACAATGACCTTTGCATCAAGATGCTGTGCGCCATACTCCGCACTGCCTAAAACTATCTCATCCACCACATTTCCGGCATTTCGGATGGTAAAAAGCTCGCCAATGCCTGCCATGAAAATGTGCTCCGGCGCAACACGGCTGTCGGCACAGGTGATGACGACAGCGTACGGGTTTTGTCCGTTTTGGGCGGTATCCTCCCGTATCTCGGGCGAGATATCGCCACTGTTTTCCATCGCCTTTTGGTAGGCGAGGTTGTTATCCTCTAAAAATGTCAAGGTATCCTGCGGCGTGGTGGGGAAAGAAACCTCGTCGCCATTATCACAGGAAGACAGGCTCAACACCATGCACAAAATAAGGGGAAATAATAATGCATTTTTCATATACACACTCTTTTTTTGCTTTTTATTATGAGAATTATAACACGATAACATTGTGTTTGTCAATTTTTTGAGGTTTAATGGAATTTGCCCGACCGACCGATGGCGCGGTGCTCCGTGGGGGGGCGCGTCTGCGAACTCGTTCGCAGCCCCATAAATATAAAAGAGTGCCCTCCGGCACTCTTTTATATTTATGGGGGTTTGAAACCATTCAAACACGCGCCCCCCAGTCATCCACAACACCTCGTTTTTGGGCATTTACGGCATTGTAGGGAGGAGCAAAAGCCCCTCCCTACAACATGACCGGTAGTTTTATCCGGCAAAGGCAGGCAACCAATAATCACCCCTACAACCCTCACCAAAACGGATCCCAGCCATCGGTCATCCACCATTAACCCTTAGTCCACTCACAGACCCATCGATGCTTTAAGTGCGGCGAGTTCGTCGTCTACACTCTTGCTGTCGCCGCTGTACTTGTCCTCTAACTCGGCGGCGGCATCAATCGGTTCGGCGTTGAGCTCCGCAGTCGCGTTCGCCTCGTCCACCATGCGATTGATCTTGTCCTCCATGCGGTTAAAGTTGCCGAGGGTGCCATTCAGGCTGTCCGCACTGCTACCGAGCTCGTTGACTTTTTTCTGTGCCTCGGCGATGGATAATTTCGCCTTTAACTCGTCACGGCGTGCGTGCAAGGTGCTGATGTCGTCCACCAACTTATCATGGAGTTGGCGCATCTTGACAGCGTTTGCCTTGGCGGCATCGTAGGACATCTTGTAGGTCTCCTCGCTCTTCTGCAGACCCTGTTTTTTGCTGAGGAATACCTTTGCATCCTCCTCGTTGCCTGCGGTGAGCGCCTTTTTGGCAAGGTCGGTGTACTTCTCGATCTCGGCGAGGTTCTCCTCATACACACGTCTGGTGCGGCTCTCCTCCGCCATGACACCGGCGGTCTCTTTTTTGACCTCATCGAGATCCTCCACCGCTTGACGCAAATATTGGTCGATCATTTTTTCCGGATCTTCCGCCTTGTCTATCAGTGCATTGATGTTTGCCTCGAGTATATTGCTTATTCTTGAAAAAATCCCCATCATTATTTCCTTTCTAAAACTATTGTTTGTCGTTGTATTTTTGCGCTAATTCCTCGGCATTTGTATCGCCGAACTTTTCAAGTGGTTGTTGTAACATCGCGTCATACTTTTTGTCCTTTTCCGACTGACGATACATGGACACGCATTTAATTATAAAAAGCGCAAATAGAACCGTCACCAACAAAAGTACAAGCAGTATAACTAAAATAAAAACAGTACTCATCTACTTTTTATCCTTTGCTCTTTTTGTGGTTTGGGAGCGAATAAAGCGGTCGCTCTTTCTCGACAGTTCGAATGAGCCGGGTCGCACATAGTCCGATGCCTCATGCTTGGTGCGTGCCGTGTTCATCTTGGCGAGCATGGAACCGGTTACAACAAACGCTACCACAATGCCACCGACAATGCCGATGACCAGTGCAAAGAAGAAGTTACCACCCTCGTCCTCATAGTATTCCTCGTCGTCATAATCGTCCGACATGTTGAGCACGTTTAGCCCTGTCGTGTCGGTCATGACGGCATCGGTTGCAGTAAATTCCGCCTCGGCAAAAACGCCGACCGACAATATAAGGGACAACAGTATTGTCGCGAAAATCAGATATATTTTTTTCATGTCTACTCTCCCCTACTATACGAAAAATGAGGCGATAATCGTTATCGGTATTATGGAGGCGAGTGCTATTCCGATACGATACTTCAAAAGTTTGCCCTTGTCCACCGGGAGTTCACCCGACACGCGACCGGTCTGACCGTAATCGCGAACTGGTACATTTTGCCCTCAAACTTGGTGTTGAGCATCCAGACCGGAAGAAGTGTATAGTTGATGTCCTCTCCCTGCATCTGCACCGACGATGTCGATTTTGTAAGTGTGGTGTACCCATCGGCAGTCTTCTCAAAGGCATCTTCGGTCGATTGGATAACGCGTTTGACGGCGCGAGAGGAGCAATCTTCGACCCCGACATCAAACTTATCGGCAAAATATCCTGCCATGTACATGGAGTCAAAGGGCACCATTGCACCGTAGTCATACGGCTCTAAGCCATCCATGTAGTTGTCCTCCATCTTGGTGGAGGCATCGACCGGAATCTTGTCAAAGCCTATCTTACCGGCGCGCAGAACTCGATAATACTCCGTTTTGGTGTACTCATAGTTGCTGTCAGACCAGTTTCTAACCTTGGTCGCATCAAAATGAACTGCGCCGTCTCCGGTGCAACTGAAAAGCCAAAACGGGACATACATGCCGGAAATTTTGGATAGACGGTTGTTCTTGGTAAACGAATCCGGCAGGAGCGGTTTGCCCTTATAGAACTCCTCCAAAATCTGCATCGCCCTCTGCTTGTCAATCTTAAACGGTATCACCGCGTCCGGCGTGACCATACCGCTGACGTTTTGGGACATGACCACAGGGTTGCCGCAGTACATACATTCCGTCGCCACCGTGTCACCGTTTGAGACAACCTCGGCGCCGCAAGAGGTGCAGGTAAAGCCGGCCTGTGCCTGTTCGGTGGTCTGCGTCTTGACATACCCCTCTATGTTCCAGTCTATCTTGGTGGGAGCCTCGGCGGCATTGTCCGTCGAGTCGTCGGCAAAGATGTCCTGCGGGAATTCGCTGTCGCAGGAGTTACATATTAGCATCTGTTTTTCGGCGCTGAACTCAAGAGGAGCGCCGCATGCGGGGCACTGATATTTCAACATGGTATCGGACATAATCTCTCCTTAATTTATTTTGCATCACTCTCATCAAAGACATCGCCGCACTCGGGGCAGAACTTCGGTGCTTTTGTCGGGTCAGCAGGTGTCCAACCGCACTTATCGCAGGCATATTGCAGAGCACCGGCAGGTTTTTTGGAACCGCACTCGTTGCAGAACTTGCCCTTGTTGACGTTGCCGCAACTGCAGGTCCAGCCGTCGGTCGCAACCGGTTTTTTCTCGCCACACTCGTTGCAGAAGTTGCCGGTATTGCCGGTATGTCCGGCGGAGCATGTCCACCCTGCCGCCGCAGGAGCTGCCGCCGGTGGCGCAGGCTGCTGCATCTGTTGCTGTTGCATCTGCTGTTGTTGCTGTTGCTGACCCATAGCAAAGAGGTTTTGAGCGTTCATGCCGCCTGCGCCCTGTGCCATGTTCATGCCCATAAAGCCCATCATGCCGCCTGCCTCGTTGCTCGCCGCCGACTGCATTGCGCTCGCCTGTGCGCCGACAAGGTGCGCCGCCGCCATGGTCGGATTGCGAAAAGCCGCATTGCGTTGGAGTTCTTTTATCATGTCCTCGTCCTCTTCCGAGGCCTTGACGGAGGATACACCGAACGAGTGGATTTTTATGCCACGAAGTTCACCCCATTTTTTGGATAAAACTTCGTTGAGCGCGTCGGCAAGCTCCATAGTATGTCCGGGGAGCGAGCTATAACGGATACCCATGTCGGAGATTTTCGCAAATGCCGGTTGCAGTGCGGTCATGAGTTCACTTTTCAGCTGACCGTCGATCTCCTCGCGGTTAAAGTCGCCGGAGATGTTGCCGCAGACATTGGTGTAAAAGAGCATCGGGTCGACGACCTTATAGGAGTATTCACCGTGGCAACGGATAGAGATATCGATGTCGAGACCGACATTTTTATCCACAACGCGGAAAGGAACGGGGCTGGGTGTTCCGTACTTGTTGCCCATGACCTCTTTGGTGTTAAAGTAGTAGATACGTTGATCGCTTGCCGGCTGACCGCCAAATGTAAAACGTTTGCCTATATTGATGAAGGTGTTTTTAATCCCATCGCCCAGCTCGCCGGTAAAGAGGGACGGTTCACCGCCACTGTCATAGGTGAATTCACCCGGCACGGCGCAAAACTCCGTGACCTTGCCGTTGTCGACAATTATCATACATTGACCGTCCGCTACCGCAATGACGGAACCGTTGGAGATAATATTCTCCTCACCCTTAGTGTTCGAGCTCCTACCGGAGGTGCGTTTTTGTCCCTTGCTAACCAAAATCTCGTTGGGCAGTGATTCGCAGTAAAAATACTCTTTCCACTGGTCGGCCAAAACTCCGCCTGCCGCACCCAAAGCCGCTTTAATTAATCCCATGATACCGTTCCTTTCATAGTCATTTATCCTGTAATGCTATGATAAGGGAAAAACAAAAAAAAGTAAATGTGCCAATCGGCACAATTACTTTTTTTGGAGTGTTTCAAAAACGCTTATAGAAAACTACTCGCTATTCACCGCAATATACTCCCGTGAGCGGTGCGATTGCGTTTGGGTCGGTGGTGGTGGTAGTGGTGGGGTTGGTTGGTGCGGGTGTGGGTGTGGGTGTGGGTGCTACTATTGTGTAGCTGTTGGCATAGGTGATCGACTCGGTTGCGC
>CAYJMO010000030.1:0-23323 GCA_964371365.1 uncultured Oscillospiraceae bacterium | reverse complement strand
TATATCTCCACTCTCCAACCAAACTTATCCTCTGCTCTGCCGTACTGGATGTCGGTGAGTGTGTTGTAGAGTTGTAGGGTGATTTTGCCTACCTTACCGTCGCCTACCGTTATCTTTTCACCCTTATAACATAGACCGCCTACCGGTGAAATCACCACCGCGGTGCCGGTACCGAAGCACTCGCTCAGACTGCCGTCCTTTGCCGCACTCTGTAACTCATCTATAGCAATTGCACGCTCACTCACTTTTATTCCGAGAGATTTTGCGAGCTCCAAGGTGCTGCTGCGCGTTATGCCGGGCAGTATACTGCCGGAAAGTTTTGGGGTGACGAGCTCGCCGTCAATCACAAAAAATATGTTCATGGAGCCGACCTCCTCGACATATTTTCGCTCGACACCGTCCAACCACATCACCTGAGGATAACCCTGCTGGGCGGCACGACTTTGACCTTTGAGCGAGGCGGCGTAGTTGCCTATCGCCTTGACCGCACCGGTTCCGCCGGGACAGGAGCGGGTATATTTTTCCTCCACCATTATCTCGATAGGGGCGAAACCACCGGAGTAGTATGCCGCTACCGGCGAGAGTATTATCATGAATCGGTAGACTAAGGACGGGTGAACGCCGAGAGCCTCCTCGTCTGCGATGACGAACGGGCGGATGTAGAGCGCCGCGCCGTCCTGTGTCGGTATCCAATCACGCTCGATATCGATCAGTTTTTTAAGAGCGCATACCGCAAAATCAACGTCGATGGGCGGTATACACATCCGCTCACAACCCTCGGCAAGACGCTCAAAATTCTTCTCGGGGCGAAACAGATATGTTTTATCGTCGTTTTTGTAGGCTTTCATCCCCTCGAACAACCCTTGAGCATAGTGCAAAACGCAGGAGGACGGCGACATCTCGATCGGCCCATACGGCTGTATGCGCGCATCGTGCCAGCCCTCTTGGGCGGTATAGTCCATCGCGAACATATAATCGGTGAAAATCTTGCCAAAGACAAGGTTTTTAAAGTCAGGTTTTTCCTTGAGCTCCTTACGCTCGATGAATTTTATTTCCAACATGTGCCTCCTGTTATCCTGATTATCTAACTCTGAATTATAAATGAAATGTCGAATATTGTCAACCGTTTCATCCCTTTGTGAGGTATGATAAACCTATGTGCAAGCCTATGGTCGAGGGTTTTTTGCACAAAACTCCTCCACCTCGTCCCTTGTGGGCATGGAGAGTGTCGTGCCGAGCTTTTGCACCGACAGTGACGCAACCGCACTTGCAAACTGTGCCGACTGCCAAATGTCGTGCCCCTCTGCCAGGGCGGTGAGAAGACCCCCGTTAAACGCATCCCCTGCACCGGTAGTGTCCACAACCTTTACCTTGAAAGGTGGAATTATACCCTTTTTATCGACCGTGTTGACATATGCTCCCTTTGAGCCGAGGGTGATAAGCACATTTTGAACACCACGTTTAAAGAACCAGTCGGCGGCAAGCTCGGCACTGGCTTCGTCCACCACCTCAACTCCGGTCATAATCTGTGCCTCCACCTCGTTGGGTGTCACGAGGTATAATCCCTCGAGAAGGGCGTCCTCAATCGGCTGTATCGGCGCAGTGTTGAGTATTGTTTTAACGCCGAGTTCCTTCGCCATCTCGATTATCTTTTTTATCGCCGTGCCGTTGGTCTCAAGCTGTGTGAGCAGGTAATCGGAGTTTTTCACGATGTCACGAAAACGCTCTATCTCATCGTCGGTGATGGTGCCACACGCGCCGGAGACGACAACTATCTCGTTCTGTCCGGTTGTCTCGTCTACCAAAATCAGTGCCGTACCGCTCCCCGTATCGTCAGAATAAAGAATACCGCCCTTGTCCATACCGAGCTCGTCCATCTTGCTAAGTGCGATATCGGCGAACATGTCTCTTCCGAGCTTTGTTATCATGGTCACATCGCCGCCCGACTTGTGGCAGGCTACACCCTGGTTAAAACCCTTGCCACCCGGACCCATCAAAAACAAACTCCCCTTGACCGTCTCACCCGGTTTTGGCAGATGCGGTGTTCGGGACATCAAATCCACCACAAAACTGCCGAATACAGTTACCTTTTTACCCATAACCACCTCCTATACAACTTAAAGCAGTGCGATTCCGTTACCAACACCAATCCTGTTCGCGCCGGCATTCACCATCTCGAGAGCCTGCTCTCTTGTGCGTATTCCGCCACTCGCCTTAACAAGAGCCTTTTCGCCGACCGTTTTTTTCATCAGTGCAACGTCCTCTGCGGTTGCACCGCCGGTGGAAAAACCGGTTGAGGTCTTGACAAACGCCGCCCCTGCGGCAACCGACAGTTCACACGCTATCCTTTTTTCCTCATCATTTAAAAGACAGGTCTCTATGATGACCTTGACTATGGCAGGTTTTGCCGCCTCGACAACCGCCCTTATGTCGTCCTCAACCAATCGGTAATTTTTATCCTTTAATGCTCCGATGTTTATGACCATGTCGACCTCTTCAGCGCCGTCCATGACAGCCTGTTTTGTTTCAAACGCCTTTGAAGCCGTGATCATTGCACCGAGTGGAAAGCCAACCACACAGCAGGTTTTAACCCCACTGCCGGCGAGCTCACCCGCGACAAGAGGGACGTGGCAGGTGTTGACGCAGACCGAGGCAAATCCGTATTCCCTTGCCTCGGCACAATACTTTTTAACCGTCTCGGCGGCGGCGTCCGCCTTTAGTACGGTGTGGTCAATCATACTGTTTAGATTCATAATAACTCCTAACATAATATTAATTTATATGGTAAACAATTTTGTTGTACGAATATTTTTGTTAGTATAACTTTTTTAAATTGTATAAACAAAAATTATCACAAAATATAGCTTATAATTCCAGCAACATCTTTATATGCGGTATTCCGCCATCGAGATACTCGTCCGAGACCTGTACAAAGCCGTGTCTTGCATAGAAGTCTTTTACATAGGTCTGCGCACCGATTAGTATTCGCTTGGCGTCAAACTTTTCCTTGGCAAGTGCTATGCCACGCTCCACCAGTCTGCTACCGATACCGGTGCGACGTTCGCGAGCAATAATACGACCTAACGATACCTCGTCATAGGTCGCGCCTTTTGGCAGTACCCTAAGATACCCTTGCAAAACCTCCCCCTCTTTCAACATGACGTGGTATGCGAGCTTGTCGGCTTCATCCACATCTTGATAGGCGGAATTTTGCTCCACTATGAAGACCACACCACGAAGTTTGTATATATCATGCAGTTCATGGACGGTGAGCTCATCAAATTGCTTTATTATAAAACTCATATTTATGACCCTTCCTTTCTCGATGTTTTTCAGACGTTTTCCTCATTTCTCCTGTGGGAATATTGCGCCTATGATAGTGTTTCCCACCAGCTCGTCGCCGAGTAGTTCTTTATACCGAGCGGTATGTTCCTTGCCGGCGCGGCGAAGTTCACGAAGTTGTTGTTTTGCAAACTCACTGCGCGCGAGCAGGGTGTATATCCTGTCCTCATAATAATAAAGCCGTTCTATGATCTCCTGCTCTGTCCCGTAGGCTATGATTGTGCCGTTATGGTCCTTCTGAGTCAAACGTTTCATCTTTTATTTCCTTTGGCTATGACATCACAAAGTCCCTCACACCCTGCAAGCACGTCGCGATAGGTTGAATCGAAATCACCGCTGTACCACGGGTCGGCGATGTCATCCTCTCTGCCGGCAAAGCTTAACAACAGCGAAATTTTACCGTGTGGGTCATTCGGGATAATACGCTTTATATTGTGAAGATTTCTATTGTCCATACATATGACATAGTCGAATTTGTCATAGTCGGCAAGCGTCACCTGTCGCGCACTGCGCCTGGTGAAAGGCACGCCCATCTCGGTCAGCTTTCGCTTGGTTGCGTGGTGGGTGTCACTGCCGATCTCATCACGACTGGTGGCGGCGGATTCGACATAAATCCCCTCCGACATTCCACCCTGTTGTGCCAAATGTTTGAGCACAAATTCCGCCATGGTACTACGGCAGATGTTGCCATGACAGACCATCAATACTTTAGTCATAATACCCTCATTAAAATTTACGACAGCGCCACTATCCTTGTCACCACCGTGACGGCGAGGGAGGCAAAGCTCACCCCCATAAAAACCCCGGCTATGACATCGCTCGGGTAGTGGACGAACAGGTACACTCTTGAAAAACCTATCAGCGAGGCGAGCACTATCGCCGGTATCGCAAAGATCGGCGCAGCGGTCAGATAGACAACTCCGGCGACCGCAAATGCCGCCGAGGTATGTGCCGAGGGAAAGGAATGCCCCGACGGTCGCTTGATGGTCAGGTGTGTCGCATCGTGGTCGCAGGGTCGCTTGCGTTTGGCTATCCTCTTTAAAAAAACGAGGCAAAAAACGGTGGAGAAGGCAAGGCCGGTTATCATCATCTCACCGGTATATCTGTACTGTACCATGATAAAGTACACCGCCAACCAAAGCCAGACAAAACCGTTATCCCCGAGATGTGTCACGAAGATAAAGAACCTGTCCAAAACCTTACTGCGGTGTTTTTGCACCCAGTAGATTATCTTTTTGTCAATCCGGACTATCTGTCTTAATACCTTTTCCATTCCTATGATTATTCCCTCAAAAATCCCGAGCTGTATGTGATAACATTATCCTTATCTATCAACATGACCTCGACCGACGGCATACCCTCGACAAGCTCGAGTGCCTCGTTGGGCGTCATGGTGTATAGGGCGGTAGAGAGTGCGTCGGCAAGTCCGGCGTGATGTGTCCTCACGGCCACCGACAGATAATATTCGGTCGGCATCAACGTTTTTGTGTCGATAATATGCCCATATCTTGTGCTATTCACCCCGTCTGTGACGGTGAAGTATCTTATATAGTCACCACTCACCACTAAGCTATCTCCACCGTTGAGCTCCAATGTCTCGACCGGTTCGGGGCTTGTTCCGAGCGGGTCCTCGATCCCTGCCGTCCAACTTCTCCCCTCGTCGCTCCCAACAGCGGTTATGTTGCCGCCGAGTGCAAGCAAAACATCTTCATATCCTGCCGAGTGTAGCGCGTTTGCAATCATTTGCGCGCTGTACCCCTTTGCAATGCCGCCAACATCAAGTCGCAACATAGGGTCGGCATAATACACCGTGCCGTCCTGCAAATCGAGCACTAAATCGTCTATATCACAGTGGTTTGCCGCCGACTGCAACGACTCTATATCCGGTATTTGAGCGTCGGTCGGATTCTGGAGCGCATAGTCCCTCGCATCACTCCAAAGCTGTAGCACTGTGCCGAACGCAATATTCAGTCTGCCATCGGTCAGCTCATACATCTCCTTGGAGTAGACAAGCAGTTCCATCAGCTCGCTCGACACCTCGACCGGCGCATTGCCTGCCGTGCGGTTGAGTGTTGCGATGTTGACGACACCGTCATACTCGTTAAATCCGTCATAAAGTCGATGATAGTGCTCGAGCCTCTCGTCCGCATACCGGAACATCTCATCAAAGTCCTCCCTTGACATCTCACCCGATATGGTTATCACCGTGTCAAAACGGTCGATTATACTTTGGCGATACACCTCACCGCCACTACACCCGACCAACATCAACACCAGCATTGTTGCGAGCATTAAACCACAAAAAACTCGTTTCACTAAACCACTATGTTGACAAGGCGGCCGGGGACATAGAGCTCTTTTTTGACCTCTTTGCCGTCTAACAGCTCGGCAATCTCCGGCAGTTTTTTGGCGGCCTCGATGACATTCTGTGCCGAGTCGGAGGAGGATATCATCATCCTTGCCTTTATCTTGCCGGTAACCTGTATCGCGATCTCCACCGTCTCGAGCACACAGAGTGCCTCGTCATAGCTCGGCCAGTCGCTGCCCTCTATGCCCTTGCCAAAACCGGCGGCAAGGAACATCTCCTCCGCAAGGTGGGGCGCAAAGGGGGACAGCAGAATAACTACCGTTTTCAGCTCTCCTTTTGTCACACTTCCGGTAGCTGTTATCTCGTTTAAAAGGCTCATCATCGCCGCTATCGCGGTGTTTGCCTTGAGGTTTTCAATGTCCTCGCCTACCTTTTTGATGGTGCGATGGAACGAGGTCGTCAGCTCGTCACGGTAGCCCTCGCCGCCCTTGACGCAGTCTAAAAGAGAATAAACCCTCTCCAAAAAGCGCTTGCAACCCTTTATTGAGGAGGAATTCCACGGCGCAGTCTTCTCAAAATCGCCGATAAACATCTCATACAGGCGCATGGTGTCGGCGCCATATCCCTCTATTATCTCGTCCGGATTGACGACGTTGCCCCTCGATTTGGACATCTTTTCACCGTCCTCGCCGAGGATCATGCCGTGGCTGGTGCGCTTTGCATACGGCTCGGCGCACGGAACAACCCCTATATCATAGAGGAATTTGTGCCAAAATCTGGAGTAGAGCAGATGCAGGGTGGTATGTTCCATACCACCGTTGTACCAGTCCACCGGCAACCAGTATTTCAGCGCCTCGGGTGAGGCTATTCCGGTGTTGCAACCCGGGTCGAGGTAGCGCAAAAAGTACCAGCTGGAACCCGCCCACTGTGGCATGGTGTCGGTCTCACGTTTTGCGTCGCCGCCGCAACAGGGGCAGGTGGTGGCAATCCAGTCGGTCAACCGAGCGAGCGGCGATTCGCCGTCCACGCCCGGCTCAAAGTCGGGTAGCGGCGGAAGTAACAGCGGCAACTCCGTTTCCGGCAGTGGCACCCAACCGCATTTCTCACAGTGCACCATCGGAATCGGCTCGCCCCAGTAGCGTTGACGGGAGAACACCCAGTCACGCAGTTTAAAGTTGGTCTTGACCGTGGCTTTATCACCGAGTTCCTCCACCACCTTGACCTTTGCCTGCTCCACCGAGAGGCCGTTTAAATAGTCGGAGTTGATCATCACGCCGGTAGCACAGTCGGTGAATGCCTGAACCGAGATGTCACCGCCTGCAACAACCTCGATTATGGGCAGTTCGAACGCCTTGGCAAAGGCATAATCTCGCTCATCGTGTCCCGGCACCGCCATGATAGCACCGGTGCCGTAGCCGGCAAGCACATAGTCCGAAATAAAGATCGGAATTTTGTTGTTGTTGACCGGATTGATTGCAAAAACGCCGTCCAATTTCACGCCGGTCTTGTCCTTGGCAAGTTCGGTGCGCTCAAAGTCGCTTTTAAGTGAGGCGGCGGCGATATAGCCGTCAATCTCGTCGTTATTTTTGAGTGATGAACGCCATTTCTCCACCAGCTCATGCTCCGGCGCAAGCACCATATAGGTCGCACCGAACAGCGTGTCGGGACGGGTGGTATAGACCGTTATCTCATCGCCTACGGTGGTGCCGAAGACCACCTCCGCACCATGACTTTTGCCTATCCAGTTGAGCTGTTGAGTCTTGACCCTATCCACAAAGTTGACGTTGTCAAGGTCGTCGGCGAGTCGCTCGGCATATTTTGTAATGGCGAGCATCCACTGACTTTTGACCCTGCGCTCCACCGAACTGGCGCAACGTTCGCAGACACCGCCTACAACCTCCTCATTGGCGAGCACGACACGACAGCCGGTGCAAAAATTCACCGCCATCTCCTTTTTGTAGGCAAGTCCCTTTTTAAAGAGCTGTAGAAATATCCACTGTGTCCAGCGGTAGTAGTTGGGGTCGGTGGTGTTGATCTCCCGATCCCAATCAAAGGACAGGCCGAGGCTTTTCAGCTGAGTTTTAAAGCGTGCGATATTCTTGTCGGTGACATCGGCAGGGTGAACCTTATTCTTCATCGCGAAGTTCTCGGTCGGCAGTCCGAATGCGTCCCATCCCATCGGGTATAGGACATTATAGCCACAAAGACGCTTTTTGCGCGCGACCGCATCCAGTGCCACATAACTGCGCGGATGTCCGACATGCAGGCCGGCACCGGAAGGGTATGGAAACTCCACCAGTGTGTAAAACTTCGGTTTATCGCTGCTATTTTTGGCGGCAAAGGGTTTTGTCTCGTCCCAGAAATCCTGCCACTTTTTTTCTATCGATTTATAGTCGTATCTCATCTTTTACCTTTCTATTCCTTTTCCAGCCATTCCTCGTCCGGTATAGGTGCTGCATCGCCCCATAGCGTTTCCAGTTTATAAAATTCCCTCGCCTCGGGGTGAAAAACATGCACTATAACGTTTGAATAGTCCAAAAGCACCCAGTTACGGCTGTCATACCCCTCGATACCGGCAGGCATTACATCCTGCTTTTTAAGTTGAAATTCGACCTCGTCGGCGAGCGCTCTCACCTGAGTGGAGCTGTTACCGGTGGCGATGACGATATAGTCGCAGAGCACCGTCACCTTTTCGGTTGCGAGTAGTTTGACGTCACCCGCCTTTTTGTTGTCTAAAATTCGTGCGATAGAAACCGCAAGTTCCTTTGATGTCATTTTGTTATCTCCTCTCCCTCTAATATGCCGTCCATCCTCTGTACCGAGCCGTCCAGCCAATCGGTGGTTCTTCTATACTCTATCAATCCGAGCTCCTCTGCCGGCACCGGCTCGGAATAAAAGCGAAAATAATCGTTGAGTATCTCGTCGGTCGGGCTAAGATGACCGGAATAGTAGGACTGGGTGCTCTCTGCAATCGGGAAATACTCCTCAAATCCCTCGCCCGGCAGTTTTGCTATGACTATATTGTAAGGGTCTATCTCCAAAAAGTCCGCCGCTAAAAGTCCGAGTGTCGCGAGATCAAGGTCGGTGTTGACAAAGGACATATAGTAGGGCATGAGCTTAATGAGGTCGGACAGGGGGAAACTCATCATCTTCTCAAACACCGCGGCGTAGAAGTATCGTTGAACCGACAAACGGTCTATGTCGGCGACGTTGTAGGCGCGCGAGCGCATGATAAGCTCCGCCGAGTTGCCGTCTAAGAAGTAGGTCTCGCCCCCAACAAAGGTCGGCTCGGGGAGTCTATTTCCACTCGCATCCAGTGCATAGATGTCGCGTGGAATGTACATCTCGACGCCCTCAATGGCATTGACAATGTCCTTGAACGACTCCATGTCGATGGTGACATAGTTGTCGACCGGCAGTTTAAATGTGTCGTACACCCATTGCGCAAGCGCCGACATGCGGTTGTCGGTGTCGTCGGCATTGGGGTAGAGGGCATTGACCTTGAGCGCACCGGGACCGGTTCCGGTGTCATAATCGGGACCAACATAGGTATCGCGTGGTATCTGCATAATCGACATGTTGCCGCCCTTGCGATCAAAGGTGACATACATGATGACATCGGTAAGACCGTAGTTAGGGTCGTCACCGCGCCCCTCCTCATAGTCAATTCCGGCTACAAGAATATTTATCACATCGCCGCGAAGTGCCGACGAGGTGGCGATCTCGCTGGGTAGCGTGCCTGCATTGCTGGTGGTGGACACGCCGTTGAGGTAGGCATAGACACTGCCCATTCCGCCGCCGAGTGCAACTATAACCACCAAAAGTGAGGTCAAAAATTTGATAAAAAGGCTGTTCTGTCGTCGCTGTAGACGGGTCTTTTTCTTTTTATTAGTTTTCACGATTTATATATTCCTTATCCTGTTTTGACGGGGAGGCGGCAATCTTTTTCTCGGGATGGGTGAGCGCCTTCATCTCCTCGATTGCCTCCAGTGTCTGGACGGTAATGTCCTTGTTGTCACGACGTAGCCACGAGAGGTTAAGCACCAGCGAATCGAGGACGGCCGCATCCAGATTGACAAGCGCCTTGGCTCGTAGGTCGTCGACCTCATCATATTCCCTGTCTTCACTAACCATATCGGCTAAAAAAATAATCTTATCCAAGGTGGTCATGCCCTTGCGACCGATGGAGTGAAAGCGTATAGCATCGAGGATGCTCTCGTCCAAAACGCCGAGCTTTTTTTTCGCATATTCCGCGCCGGCGAAGCCGTGCCAGATGGGGAATGGGGTATCCTGCCATCTTATCATTATACCACCATCGGCAAGGAGTTGCAACATCTTTTCACGAGAGAACTCCTTTGCAATATCGTGAAGCAGTGCCGCCGCCGCCGCATTGTAGATGCTATAATGGTTGCGCCGAGCCAAATTTATCGCCATCTTGCAGACCATTATGGTGTGATGGTAGCGTTTTTTGCTCATCAGGTTTTTTATTTCGAGCGACAGGGTGCGCAGATGTATAGGGCGATAAAGACGCTCACTCGCAATTATCTGTGAGATCTCATCCGGCACTACATGCTCATACGGCAGGTTGCTCTGAATAAGCCGACGAACCTCGGAAGAGGAGGTTATGACCGGCTTTAGCGGTAGAATATCCACACTGCCACCCATGTTTTTTATGGCAACGGCGGCGGAGGTGACACTGCGGCGATCCTCGTCCTGTCGAACTGCGGCGACGATGGTACAAAGTCGGATGATATCACCGTATCGGTGCCATTTATTAAAATAAAACAACATGTCACTGCCCATCAAAAGGTCGATATGACTGTCTTTAAAAAGCTTTTTGACATGTCTCAGGGTGTTGTAGGTATAGCTTATGCGTTTATTATTGAGTTCAAAATCTAACACCTCACATTGAACCGGCAGAAGTTTTGCAAGCTCTTTGGTCATGGCAAGGCGCGCCTTTGGAGAGGACATGACAATCTTCTTGTGCGGTGGGTTGCCGGTGGGCACCAACAGCACAAGATCCGGATTTCGCTGGGATATTGCAAGCCGGAGTAGGGCAAGATGACCGCTATGAGGTGGATTAAAGCCGGAACCGAACAACAAAATTCTCATGCAAAAATTACAACCGTACCTTTCTATAAAAAAACAGTGTTGATACGAGCCTTTTCGCACCAACACTGCCCATACATATATATTGTAACATTATTCTTTTAGCTTTACAATATATAACACAGAATTTTTATATTTATAGTCCTTCAACTTGAAATCCGTCAAATCAGGAGAGCGATTTGTGGGCGTCGAGACACCACAGCCCTCGCTCTCAGACAATATACATCGCCGACCCGTTCCACAGCGGTGAGCCGTTGTAATTATATTCACTGTAAGGGGCGTCGTAGCCACCCTCCGAGAGTTGCATGGTGCGGCCGTTGCTCAGCGTTATGTCAAAGAGCAAAAAGTCAAACGTCTCGCCGGCAGGGGTGATGTCCTTTGACAGGGTGATGTCCACCACGGTGGCACCCTCACAGAGAGGTGAGCCGTTGAGATTTTCGGTTATATCGCCCATCTTTTTTTCGAGCATCGTCCCGAACTCCGGCGATTCGGTGTCAAAATAACCCTTGACAAAGCCGCCGTTAAAATCCTCCTGCGTCACAACAAAGGAGGCATCGATCGGGCTTGCCTGTATCGCCACCGCGTCTTTGTTATAGTTCATGAATTGGCAGATCAACAGTTGTCCGGTCATCGCGTCGATGGTAAAATAACCGTGCATCTCATCAAGGGTGGCGGGGTAGAAATCATTGCTGTATGCGTTGATAATCCACCAAAGTTCATCATTTTCGCCCTTGACAAGTTGCAACTCCATGGGAGGAAGATTGCCGTCGGTGTAGTCAAGCTCGGTGAGCCCGTACGGCATTTCCGTGCCGGGGGTGTAACCGTAGTTTTCCACCATGATAGCGCCCGCCATGTTCGCCACCGTCTGGGCGTCTATCTCGGGGCTGTAGGAGAGTTGCTCGTTCACATATTCGTCGAACGAGCCGAAATTACTTAGGTTTTGCATCAAACCTGCCTCTATGAGCGCCTTTGTCTCGTCCGGATTTTGGGCGTGCCAGATATAGGGGAAGTTATCTGCCTGCTGCGCCATCTCGACAATCTGGTCGGCGGTATTGTTCGGAGTAATCCTGTCCTCGGTAACCACCGGTTCATTATCGGCAGGGTATGCACACCCCACAAGTAAACCAAGGGAAACAATGACGGCACAGAGCAATTTTATTGCTTTATTCATAACATCTACCTCTCTATAATATCAGTCTACCCTCATTATCGATGAAATTTATTATTAATATTATATCAAGATGTTAAGGAGTTGTAAAAAATCAGTTTATTTTACAGCGTTTTTGAGCGCCTGCGCCTTGTCGGTCTTTTCAAACGAGATGTTAAGGTCCTCACGTCCCATGTGACCGAACGCCGCGAGTTTTTTATAGATAGGTCGACGCAGGTCAAGGGTGTTAATTATGCCGTCCGGCGAGAGATCGAACACCTCGGCAATTGCCTTTTCAATAGAGGTTTTGTCCACCGTCTCAGTGCCGAACGTCTCCACCAATATGGATACCGGCTGAACAACGCCGATGGCATAGGCAAGTTGGACTTCGCATTTCTTAGCAAGTCCTGCCGCGACAACGTTTTTTGCAACATAGCGTGCGGCATAGCTGGCACTTCTGTCCACCTTGGTGGGGTCCTTGCCGGAGAATGCTCCACCGCCGTGACGGGAGTATCCGCCGTAGGTGTCGACGATTATCTTGCGACCGGTCACGCCGCTGTCACCCTGCGGTCCGCCGACCACAAAACGTCCGGTGGGGTTGATGTATACCTTTGTGTTCTCGTCCATCAACTCTTTTGGGATGATGCAGTCTATAACCTGCTTTTTGATATCGTCGCGCAGTTGTTCGGTGGATATGTCATCGGAGTGCTGGTTGGAGACCACCACCGCCTCAACACGGGTGGGTACACCGTCATCATACTCTATGGTAACCTGACTTTTGCCGTCGGGACGAAGATAGCCGAGTGTACCATCGCGGCGCACCTCAGAAAGTCTGCGTGTCAGCTTGTGGGCGAGTGAGATGGGCAGAGGCATAAGCTCCGGTGTCTCGTCGCAGGCATAGCCGAACATAATACCTTGGTCGCCGGCGCCACCGACATTAACTCCCATAGCGATATCGCCGGACTGTTCGTCGATGGCGGTCAGCACGGCGCAGGTGTTGCAGTCAAAGCCATATTCCGA
Organism: uncultured Oscillospiraceae bacterium; assembly: GCA_964371365.1. Taxonomy (GTDB): domain Bacteria; phylum Bacillota; class Clostridia; order Oscillospirales; family Ruminococcaceae; genus CAYJBH01. The sequence continues at coordinate 10,397 of CAYJMO010000030.1, read as the reverse complement.
ACTGTCATAGCCTATCTCCTTGACGGTGTCGCGCACTATCTTCGGGATATCTACATAGGTCGTGGTGGATATCTCCCCCATTACGAGCACCATGCCGGTGGTGACTGCGCACTCACAGGCTACACGGCTGTTCGCATCGCCGGCAAGGATTGCATCTAACACCGCATCGGATATCTGGTCACAGATCTTGTCGGGATGCCCCTCGGTAACACTCTCGGAGGTAAAAAAGTTTCTGTTCATCTTGATTTTCCTTTCCTAAATATAGTTTTCCTATCATTAATATCCACTTAACAATAAAAAAACTGTCCGGGTGGCGTACCCAAACAGCGATAAATTATCTCTCGGTATACACCGCAGGATTTGACACCTTACATAAACGCAGGTTGTCGGGCTTCATAGGGCCTGTCCCTCAGCCACTCTTGATAAGTGTTATTAAATTGTACCGTCATTTTAGCACGATATCAGACGGATGTCAAGGATTTTTTTACTATTAGTGGCGTGTTTTATGTAGGTGTACAATACATATTGGACAGTAGGAGAAAATATAAAGAGGAAAAGCCACAAAATAGATTATAATTAAGTCGCCACGATAGTGCCACAGGGAAAAGATTTTAATGTGGAGTTGATATTGGAGCAAAACGAAGTTAAACACGAGCCGACCTTAACTTAAAATAAATCGGAGTGTGTTCCTGTTCGTGATGCTGTTAAAACTAACCTATCATCATCGACTATGTATATCAGTAACCAGTCGGGGCGAATGTGACATTCTCTGAACCCGATGTAGTCACCTGTCAATGCATGATCACGAAATTTCGTCTCTAACTTTTCACACCGTAATAATCGTTCGATAATTTTATCGAGAACCGATAAATCCTGTCCTCTTTTTTTCATTAGCTTTAAGTCTTTTCGAAACTGAGACGTAGTCTCTAAACTAAGCTTCTTCACTTTCGATATCCTCCATCAGCTCGCTAAACGAAGAATATGATTTTGCAGATTTTCTGCCACTCATAATCTCTTTCGCTTCTATCATAGCCGCCTCGGTTAAAGCGTTGTACCTCGGTTGCTTTAGTTCGAAAGGCAGACCACCCACGAGCAAGGATTGGTGGATAAACATATTAATAGCATCGGTCACGGTAATTCCAAAGCTACCGAATAACGATTCGGCATTAGCCTTGACATCGGGGTCAATTCTTACATTTATATTTGCTGATTTAGCCATTATATATACCTCCATATATCAGTATACTCATAATAACACAATGTATGCACAAATGCAATACTATGTTAAACATTTTAGGAGTGAATTTTGTTTTTTGTGGCGTGTTTTAGTACTTTGTAGGTTTTATGTTCCTGGTGTAGGGAATGCACGCAAAGCCTCCTTTGCACACACCTTGACAAAATTGCACCGTGATGATATATTTATAAGGAAAATAAAGGGGATAACTAAATTTATGAAAAAGGCAATTATCGTCATTTTAACGGCGTTATTTTTAACCTCCTGCACCGAGACGGCACCGCCGGACAGCGTATCCGACTCCGACATTGAGAAAGCACCGGTGTCTGTCGGGGTGTCACTGTGCAACCTCGACGACAACTATATCTCGATAGTTAAACAGGCGTTAGAAGACACTACCGACAGCTCGCTCACCATAACCGTCACCGATGCCGAGGGAAATCCCTCGACCCAAACATCACAGATAGAACAGCTTATTGGGGACGGTGCCGAGGTCTTATTGGTGTCTCTCAATAATGTTGACTCCGCCGGCGCGGTTGCAAACCTTGCCGCCGCCGCCGAAATAAATGTGGTTTTTATCCACCGTCAGCCGGCACCGGAGGTGCTCTCGCAACATGAGAACGCGTTTTATATAGGCATTAATGAGGCGCAGGCAGGCACTCTTCAGGCCGAGATGGCACTCGCCGACTTTGCCGCAGATGACACCGCCGACCAAAACGGTGACGGTGTCATGCAGTATGTATTAATTAAGGGAGAGAGCGCAAACCCCCTCACCGACCTTCGCAGTCAATCGGTCATAAACACGCTGGACGATGGTGGCGCAGAGAGTTTAGCCCAGCTCACCGCCGAATGGAACACCGAGGAGGCAACAAGGCAGATGTTAGATCTGCTCGCCGGCGCGGCACTGCCGGAGGTTATAGTCTGCAACAGCGACAGCATGGCACTCGGCGCGCTTGCGGCACTCAATGCACAGGGCGTATCGGCGCTCGTCTACGGCATCGACGCGATACCGCAGGCGGTGGATGCGATAAAGGCCGGGACTATGGCAGGCACGGTATACAACAATCCCTACACCCTCACAGAACAGGCGCTCACCACCACAGCCGCCCTCGCACGGGGTGAAGAGGTTGCAAACTCCGCAGGGGTGATAACGGTGGGGTATGAGACCGTTAGCCGTTATAGGTGAAAAACAAGTTAAAACCTCCCTGCGGTACGTGGGAAGAAGCAGACATCTCGAATGTTGGCAACACCGCTCACCATCATGACCAACCGCTCAAATCCGAGACCAAATCCGGCGTGTTTTGTGGTGCCAAAGCGTCTTAGATCGATATACCATTGATATTCCTCGACCGACAGCCCGAGCTCGGTCATGCGACTTGACAGTCGTTCCTCGCGCTCCTCACGTTGAGAGCCACCTATAAGTTCACCCACACCGGGCACCAATAGATCCATCGCCGCGACCGTCCTGCCGTCGTCATTCTGGCGCATGTAGAACGATTTTATCTCCGCCGGATAGTCATAGACAAAGACCGGTCCGTCGAAAATACGCTCGGTGAGATAGCGTTCATGCTCGGTCTGCAGGTCGGCGCCCCACTCAATTTTATACTCAAACTCGTCGTTATACTCCCGCAGTTTTTCGACCGCGTCGGTATAGCTGATTCTCACATACTCACGATCGGTTAGCCCTTTGAGGCGCTCTATCAACCCCTTGTTGACAAACTCGTCCAAAAACGAGAGCTCGTCGGCGTAGTTGTTCAGCGCAAAGTTTATGACATAGCGCAACATCTCCTCCGCGAGGGTCATGTCGTCGAACAGATCCGCAAACGCAATCTCCGGCTCGACCATCCAAAACTCTGCCGCATGTCGCGGTGTGTTGGAGTTTTCGGCACGAAAGGTCGGACCGAATGTGTAGACCTTGCAAAGCGCCTGTGCCGCCGCCTCCGCCTCTAACTGTCCCGACACGGTCAGCGATGCCATACCGCCAAAAAAGTCGTCTGAAAAATCGACGTCGCCCCCCTCGGTTTTGGGTGGGTTATCGGCGGGCAGTGTCGTCACTCGGAACATCTCCCCCGCTCCCTCGCAGTCACTGCCGGTGATGATGGGTGTGTGCATATAGGTAAACCCGTTCTTAAAAAAGTATTCGTGCAGGGCAAAGGACAACCCACTGCGCAGGCGAAAGACCGCATTGCCGATGTTGGTGCGCAGTCGTAGGTGTGGAATTGTCCGCAAAAACTCGGCACCGTGACGTTTTTTCTGCAACGGGTAGTCGCTCGGTGCACCGCCCTCGATGCACACCGACAGCGCAACGAGCTCAAAAGGTTGGCGTGCTTGCGGTGTGAGGGTCAGCCTACCGACTGCACTCACCGACGCACCGACCCCGATCGTTGAAATCTCGTCATAGTTCTCAATACTCGGCTCGATGACCAGTTGTAGGTTTTTAAAGCCACTGCCGTCGTTAAGCTCCACAAAGGCAACATTCTTGCCAAAACGTGCCGTCTTGACAAAGCCGGCGACGGCGAACTCGCCCTCTGTCTTGCCATTTGCTACCAAATCATAAAGTGATTTTATCTCGGTTCGCACCATTTTCATGTCCCTTTCATTGATTTATACCTACATAATACATCTTTTTCTACCCTTAGTCAACCGATAAAAAGAACACCTGCCATCTTTTTTGCATAGTATAGATTAACGATAAGGCGAAATCGGTCGGAGGGAGCATGAACAAAAAGCGCGGCAACCACATCTGGTTGCTAATGTTAATACTGCTTATCGGTGCACTGACAACACTGCTCTTCGGATTTTTAGGAGGCAGTTATGTGATGGCGATAATGCTCCTGATGCTGATAATCGCATCGTTTTTCAGATGAGGGAGGTCGTTATGCAGATTGTTGTGGTTAAGAGTCCAAAATGCCTAAGCGGTATATTGAAGTTTATTTTCGGGATACGCTAAACAATAGTTAGGATTGTTAATTTGAGTTGTTCGCTTTACATACATATACCCTACTGTCGCAGTCGCTGTATCTACTGCGATTTTCACTCCTCATCAAGTGGGGTGCAGGAGGACTATGTCGAGGCTCTGTGTCGCGCCATCCCATACGAGCGTGAATTTGAGACGGTGTATATCGGTGGGGGCACGCCGTCCCTATTGTCGGCACAGCAACTCAATAAACTCTGCGGACCGCTTAAGGTCAAGGGCGAGTTTACCTTGGAGGGAAACCCCGACAGCCTCGATTATGAGTTGTTGTCGGCGGCGCTCTCCCTCGGGGTAAACCGCCTTTCAATCGGTATTCAATCGACAAACGACACCGCATTGAGGATGATAGGTCGCCGACACACCGCTAAAAAATCACAGCAGGCAATTGAGGTTGCCAAAAAGTCCGGCTTTGACAATATATCACTCGATTTGATGGTGGGAATTCCACATCAGAGTGAATCGGATATTGTGAATTTTGCGGTTTTAGCCGACCGATATTCCATCCCACACATAAGCTGTTATATGCTAAAGACGGAGCAGGGCACACCGCTTTTTAACATGGTACAAAACGGCACAATCATACTTCCGAGTGAGGATGATACGGCGGAGCAATTTGATCTTGCGGTTGGTGAGCTGAAAAAGGTCGGGCTAAAGAGGTATGAGATATCAAACTTCGCAAAGGACGGCTCACATTCTCGCCATAATATGAGGTATTGGGACTGCTGCGACTACCTCGGGGTCGGCGCGTCGGCACACTCCTGCCTTGACGGCATACGATCCTATTACGAGGCGGACACACAGGGGTTTATCGATGGTTCACACCGAATCGAGGACGGAGTATGTGACGCCGAGGACTTTATCATGCTACAGACAAGGCTGTCACAAGGTCTGTCTGTTGCAAGGTTAAAACGCCGTTTTAGCTACACCTTTAACGAGAGACAGCTGACCGCGATTAACCGACTGCAAACCGAGCAACTCCTGACCTTTGACGGTGAACAGATGAGGCTGACTGACAGGGGTTTAATGCTCCAAAACAGTATATTGACGGAGATTTTATAGCTTGAAGTTTATAAAAAAACGTGATATTATTATCCTGGCGGCGCTACTTTTCACCTTTATATCCGCATATCTGCTCACCCGCTCACAGGTCGGCGAAAGGGCGATGGTGGAGTATGACGGCGAGATATTGGCGGTGTTTGTTCTCACCGGTGAACAGCAGAGCTACAACCTACCTCAAAACCCGAATGTCGAGCTGTCTTTTGGGGAGGAGGGTGTGCATTTCGTCCACTCCGACTGCCCAGATCAGGTCTGCGTCGATGCCGGCGTGTTGAGGCGGGCGGGTGAGGCGGCGGCGTGCCTGCCAAACAAGGTTATGGTCTACATCGAGGGGGACAGCGAAACGGATGTCGTATTATAATGGATAAAAAAGAGATAAAAAAACTAACCGCCACCGCAATACTTTTTGCGGTGGCGTTGGTGCTATCGTTGCTTGAGAGCCTGTTGTGGCAACCGGTGGGCGGCGTGCGTCTTGGGCTATCCAACGTCGTGGTTATGTTCGCACTCTTCTCGCTCGGGGTAGGCCCTGCCTGCTCCATCGGCGTTTTAAAGTGCTTTTTTGTATTGCTGACACGTGGATTACCGGCAGGTATACTCAGTCTTAGTGGATTCGCCCTCTCATTTCTAATACTCGTTTTACTGCACCGAGTCTTTCGTGATCGGATAAGCTATATACTGCTCAGCGTGTCCGGTGCGCTCGCACACAACACAGCCCAACTTGCCGTGGTGTCACTGCTCTTCAACACTCCGCTCGCCCTTTATTATCTGCCGATACTCGGAATATCGGGGATAATTGCCGGCATTATCACGGCGACTGTGTTGCGGATTTGTATGCCGATATTAAACAAAATCGGAGAAATAGGATAGCGCACGATGCTTTATAGGTTTTTAGCTGATAATCATCTTTTCTCTGCAATGCTCTTATCGCTCGTGTTGCCGCCCTTTCGCCTCTTTTATAAAAACCTACCCTCTGTCATCCTTATCGTACATCATCACGACATAGGGGTGGTTCTCGTCATATTCGGTCAGTGGTTTCGGGTCGTCTATCACCTTGCATCTTCTCACCTCACTACCGACAATCTCTTCGTATCTGTCGCCGAGCTGTGCGCGATATTTGGGCATAGCCGCCAAAAGTTCCTCTACGATCTCGGGGTTTGCCGCTGCAATGTTATTCTGCTCTGAGAAATCCGTTTCAAGGTCGTATAGCTCATAGGGTTTTTTACAGCACCCGTTTTCAAAGTCCATCTCACCGACCAATAGCTTATATTTGCCCTTACGTATGCCGTTCATATAGTAGTCAAAATAGTAGACAAACTCGTCGCGAATAGGGGTATCCTCACCCATCATCATAGGCAGAATGTTGACACCGTCGATTTTATTATCGCCGAGCGGTTGCTCTAAAAGGTTCGCAAAGGTAGGCAAAAGGTCTATATGGGACGCCATGTTGTCTATCTCGACACCCTCCTTAACCTTGCCTTTCCAGTGGACGATGAACGGCACCCTAAATCCACCCTCATAGGCGGTGAACTTCGCTCCGCGCAGTGGCGCATTGGACGCCCCGTCCTTAGCACGTGAGCCGTTGTCGGAGGTAAATATAATCATGGTGTCCTCATAAAGACCCAACTCTTTTAGACGGTGCACCAAGGCACGTACCGACCAGTCCACGCCGGACACACAGGCACCGAAGTCGCCGTTGCGACTCTCCCTCAAAAACCTCTCCTGCTCATAGAGTGGCAGGTGAACATGCATATGTGCAAGGTATAAAAAGAACGGCTTATCCTCCGCGACACTCGTATCGATAAACTCGAGACTCTTCTCAACATACCGCTCGGTCAGACCTGCCTGATCCGGTTGTTGCTGTATGACCTTGTCGCCACGGATAAGGGGTAACGGTGGCAGATATTCCTTGTCTTTGCCGTTTTTATTGAGTGCTTGTCTACCCATGTCGTTGCTGTACGGCAGTCCATAATAATCATCAAAACCAAACTGTAACGGCAGTGTCTCCTCATGGTCACCACAGTGCCATTTGCCGATAATCATGGTTTTGTATCCGGCGTTTTTAAATAGACGCGGCATGGTGAACTCCGATTTGTTCAGCCCGGTTTTAGCACCGGGGAACAGCACGAGCGGCATCTCAACACGCTGTGCAAAACAGCCGGTCATCAGCGATGCACGGGAGGGAGTACAGATGGAGGAGCTGGCGTAAAGACTGTTGAATTTGACTCCGGTACGTGCAAGTTCATCAATGGCAGGGGTGTCGTTGATACTCGACCCATAGCAGCCAAGGTCGCCATAGCCAAGGTCGTCACAGTTGATAAGTATTACATTCGGTTTCATTTAATTGCTCCTTAATTTATTTTTCTGCATCAATTGTATCATAATCTTAATCTTTTTTCAAGTGGAGAGCATTTGACAAAACACAATATTTACAGTATTACCGGTCGCACCTGTCGTCCCGAGAAAGCGGCGTCCAACGTGTCTCCCACACGGGAAAACTCGCAGACAAGGCTGGTCGGTTTTTGATACGGTTCGTCCTGACAGAGCGGTACAAAGTAGTAGTTTTTGGTGTTTAATAACCGCCCGAGATTCTGTGCCGAGGCGGCAAGACCGTCGTTGGTGGCAAGCGCAATAATCACAGGGCGCCCGGAACGAAGATGGCTTTTTACCGCCATGGTGGCGGGCGTGTCGGTTATCCCGTTTGAGAGCTTGGCGAGCGTATTGCCGGTACAAGGGCAGACGACAAGAGCATCAAACATCTTTTTCGGACCGATGGGTTCGGCATCGGAAATTCCGGTAATTATCTCCTTTTGAGAGAGTTCTGAAAAGCGTTTTTTCCAGTACCCCGCGGTACCAAATCGCGTGTCAATGCTTGATGCGTTAAACGACATGATAAACTGTAGCTCGGCGCCGTTTGCGGACAGCCGCTTCATCTCGGAGTACACCGTCTCAAAGTTGCAAAAGCTACCACAAATGACCACTCCTATAGATTTTCCTTGCATAATACACCCCCTAAAATCTTGTCGACAACCGTTGCAACATAAAATGCGGCGGTCTGCGGAGTAAAACGTGACGGTAGCGCGAGCGCCCAGTCGACCGTCAATCCGCATATTGCGGCCTCGTCCTTCGGTATACCACCGGGACTTGACGCCAGATCCTGCAAATAGACATCTTTTTTTGCCTTTCCTAACTCTTTATGTGTGATAATCGGGTGAGGCACCGTGTTGACCACCATGTCCGCCTCTTTTATATATTCTCCAATTCGGTCGAGGTTGCCTACACTCGCACCGGAGCGGCTTGCGATATCCCGGGCATCAGAGCTGCGTGCGCACACCAACACTCTGCTGCCAAAGGCACTTAGCAGCCGGTGCATATGTTTTGCAATCCTGCCATAACCAATCAAAAGCACACTGCATTCCGAGAGAGTTTTTTGCGTTGATGCCATCAAAAGGCGCACAGCGCCCTCCGCCGACGGTATTGCGTTGAGTTCAGCGAAATCGTCATCCTCGGTATAATCGTAGATTATAGCCCTACCCTCAGCCGCATTACGAATTTCATCGGTAACTCGACCGCCAAAAACGGTGCCGCAGAGTTTTTTATCTAAAAGCTGATTGAAGGTCTCGTTTTCCTTTATAATAGGGACGGGAAAAACAGCAAAATCGACATATTCATCCGGCTGGTCGATGTACACGCACACACCCGATTTTTCAAGCAGTTGAGCAAGAAAGACCTGCCGCGAGTCATTACCGACGACCCATGCTTTAAGCTTTTTTCCTTTAAACAGTTTTTCCGACATTTCTGTATCCATAAGAGTAAATTCATCCTTTCTGCAATGGTATCTATATCAATATATGGTGGTTTGTATGATTTTGTTAACACATGGATAGAGTTAATGAAAGTCTTTGGCGATATATACAAAAAACAACCCCAATCTTCTACACTCAAACCCCTTGACACCACCTTTGAAAGTGGTATAATATAGCCAAGAGATAAAGACAACGGATAGGCTCACAAAGATGTAGTTGTGAGACAGATGAGTATTCGTTTTTATCCACCGAAAGGAGGTGAGTCCGATGGACAGTAGCGACATAGTGTCAGAACAGGTTCTGACGACCGCCAGCTCTTTGAGGAGCAATTTGATTTAGGTCACCTGAAATACAGAGGGCATACGGCCGATAAAGGCTAAAGCTCTATCACGTCGGCAATGTGCCGCATAGCGTAACCTGACATCAAGTGTTAGCGGTCGACGCATCTTCCCATGAGTTGGTTAGTATACGGTGTGAGTTTAGCACTATATGACTCTCTGCTTTTAATGCAGTTGCAAATCCAATCTACTCCATTGGAAGGGTTTATTCAAAGGGTTAAATCATAGCAAAAGAGCTATTTCATCACCAAAACCGAGAAAGGTGTATAATGGTGGACCGATCGCACGGTGCTTAAAACGTAACGAGCGTCAAAAGATTCACCTATGTGTGAATAATTGCTTATATAAAAGAAAAAATATAGTTTAGGGCAATGCACATGAAACACGGCATGTTTTCCGGTGAGATTGATATAGGGTGAGACAATATACTATATTGATCGGGATTGCAACATATGATATTGATCGCGATTTTAGCATATAATTATTGATCACGGTTGCAGAATATGATGAGATTTACCCATACAAAAGATATATTGTTTAAAACGGCATGCGGGAGTTTTGTGCCGCAGATGATGATATTGAAATATCTGTATCATGAATTGTCCGAGAGACAAACAGTATATTATTTAATACCACACACCACAAAGATCATTAGACCAATTCAACAACTTAATAGAGCAGTCACAAAGCAACAAAATTGCACTGTGACATTTAAACACAAAAAAAGACAAGCCGCCGCAGTATGTGGCGGCTTGTTCAATGTGTCAAAAAAACTGCAAATCCCTTAAAATGTCAAATTCGGTGACAATGCGCATTATGAACTATGTTCAAAAACGAATTTGACATTTTAGGAGCATAGCAAGTTTTTTTGACTCTTTGAACAATTCACAGGGTTCTTAATTTTGCCAAGGGGCAAAACCGAAACATACTTTCGTCAGGCTGTCGAAAAAGTTCGACAGCCCCGAGAGGGGATGCATCCCCTCCCGGTACCC
>CAYJMO010000029.1:0-23624 GCA_964371365.1 uncultured Oscillospiraceae bacterium | reverse complement strand
TGTCACCGAATTTGACATTTTAAGGGATTTACAGGTTTTTTGACACTCTGGGGTCTGTTGTAAAACTTTTGTTTTCAACAGACCTTTATGCTATTTTATTAATTACAAAAAACAAATCAATTTTTTTTGATTTAAGTATTGACAGTGGCACAATAATATGTTAATATGAACACATCAAAAAAAATTGATTTGAGGTTATTATGGAAATCCTATCCAACATCTGGCTGTTCTTTCAAAATGAAATTCTCGGTATGCAATGGCTAAACCGATTAGTCGGCAACCTTTTATCCATGTTAGGAATGGATATCGAGGGGCGTGTCGGCGCGAGCGTGCAATTTTTTATCTATGATGTGATTAAGATATTCACACTTCTCTCGGTACTGATTTTCATCATATCCTATATCCAAAGTTTTTTTCCTCCACAGCGCACAAAGCAGATTATCGGCAGATATAAAGGAGTGGTTGCCAACTTTTTTGCCGCACTGCTCGGCACGGTTACACCTTTTTGCTCCTGTTCCTCCATACCGCTTTTTATCGGTTTTACCGGTGCCGGACTGCCGATTGGCGTGACCTTTTCATTTTTAATCTCATCGCCGCTTGTCGACCTTGGAGCATTTGTTCTTTTAATGAGTATATTTGGTCCTACCGTTGCGATTGTCTATGTTATTGTCGGGCTTTTGTTGGCGGTAATCGGTGGCACCCTTATTGAGAAGCTCGGGTTTTCGAAATATGTTGAGGAGAGCATGTTTACCGGCAAAAATCTCTCGGATGACGGTGCGAGCATGACCCTGCCGGAGCGCTTGCAATATGCAGGCGGCGAGGTCGCAGGCATTATAAAAAAGGTCTTTTGGTATGTTATCGGTGGTGTTGCCATCGGTGCGGCAATCCACAACTGGATACCACAGGAGTATATCTCGGCGGTACTGGGCGACGACAATCCCTTCTCTGTTCTGATAGCAACGGTTATAGGTATACCTATGTATGCCGATATTTTCGGCACCATTCCGATTGCCGAGGCGCTCTTTGCCAAAGGAGTCGGTATCGGCACAATCCTCAGTTTTATGATGGCGGTCACCGCACTGTCTTTGCCGTCATTGATTATGCTTCGAAAGGCCGCAAAACCAAAGTTATTAGCCTTTTTCATCGGCATCGTCTCGGTTGGTATTGTTGTGATAGGGTATGGATTTAACTTCTTTTATTTTCTGTAGGTGACATTCGGTATTGACAAAAGAAAGATGTTGTGATATACTTCACACAAATTAATATTTCGTTTATGTGTGAAAGGGAACAAGGTTAAAATCCTTGACAGTCCTGCTGCCGTAATGATGTAGTCCCCTTATCCGGCGTATGCCGACCACTGAGTTTTTCTTGGGAAGGTTTTAAGGGTGCGATGATGTCTTAGTCGGAAAACCTGCCACATAAATCCGAACAACTTCACAGGTAATGGGGTTGACGGTGCGTGGGCTTTTTGTCTTCTGTATTGTTATGAGCGATATCTCGACCTGTATTCGGTCGGGATATTTTTTTGAGTTCGAACGACAGTAATTATGGAGGAAAGGGAAACACGCAGAATGAAAAAAGGGTACGTACAAATCTACACCGGAAACGGCAAAGGTAAAACCACCTGCATGTTAGGGCTTGCCCTACGTGCATCGGGCGCGGGCAAAAAAATATTTATCGGTCAGTTTTTAAAGCAGGGTGACTACAGCGAGATTAAAGCGATAAAGAAATTCCTGCCCGATATAACATTGGAGCAGTTCGGCGCCGGTGGGAAATGCTTTGCAAAGGGCAGCGAGTCGGAGAATGACATCAGTGCGGCAAAAGAGGGATACCAACACGCCTTGCATGCTGTCTCGTCCGGTGAGTATGATCTCGTTATATTGGACGAGATTAACGTTGCGGTAAGCATGGAGCTTTTGACCGAAGAACAACAACTCCGTCTTATGGAGCAAAAATCAGAGGGAACCGAACTGGTCATGACCGGTCGTTACGCGAGTGAAAAGATAATTGAGCGTGCGGACCTCGTGACCGAGATGACCATGATAAAACACTATTTTAATGACGGTGTCAACGCACGTGTCGGCATCGAGATGTAGCGCTTTTTGAAAAAAGCAACTGAATTAAGGAAAGGACTTATAATGAAAACTATTTTTAACAAACTAACCGCAGTGAGCCTTGCGTTACTGATGACAATTATTATGGTAGGTTGCTCCTCGCCGGCACCGTCGGAGGAACAATCGGCAACCGACAGCACCTCGCAGTCTGAAAGCGTGTCCGACGAATCGACCGATACTGAGGAGGACACCGCAACGGCAGAGGAGACCCCCGAACTGTTAGACCGTAACGGCATGACCTACGAGATACCTGCATCCGCCGAAAAAATTATTTCGCTCTCTCCCTCTGCAACCGAAATTCTTGTCGGACTGGGATTGAAAGACAACATCATCGGCACCGACAACTACTCTGTAGTGGACGCCTTTGGGGAAGGGGGAGCCGCCGATACGGTTGCTGTCTTTGACCTCGGCACACCCGATGCCGAGCAGGTTATTGCACTGGAAGCGGACATAATCATCTCCTCCGGTCTTAGCTACTATGAGGGTGGCAATCCGCTTGAAGTGGCGACGGAACACGGCGCATTTGTGACCGATATCCCCTCCGCAACCTCCATCGATGCAATCCGTGAAGACATAATGTTTCTCGGCAATATCACCGGCAAACAGGCAGAGGCAGAGCAGATGATAGCCGACATGGACGCACGTATCGAGACGGTCGTCAGCACCATCGGCGACAATGCCACCGGCGATACACTCTATTTTGAGATAGGCAGTGGTGAAACGCTCTACAGTCAGGGTGCCGACACCTTTATCCACGAGATGATTGAGCTAATCGGTTGCACCAACGTCTTCGCCGATCAGTCCAGCTGGATTTCGGTAGCGGAAGAGGCGGTCGTCGCCGCCAACCCCGACATAATCATGACCAACGACATTTTTGCGACCGACACCCCTGTCGAGAGTATTAAGGCGCGCACCGGCTGGGATGCCGTCACCGCCGTCTCGACCGATCGTGTATTTTTTGTAAGCCCCAACCCCTCCTCCCGTTCCAGCCAAAACGTTGTGGTCGCACTGGAAGAGATGGCGGCGGCTGTCTATCCTGACCTGTTTGCATAGATGAAAAAGCTCGGACTGTTAATAATACTTGCAGTCATATGTGTGGCGGCAATAATACTGGCTATGGGGATCGGAACCGTCCCCATAGTGCCGTCCCATACCATAAATGTTATCCTATACGAGCTGTTCGGACGTTTTGGCTTTGAACTCTCGCCCGAGGTGGAGGCGACAACCCTCACCATCCTCGCCGATATCCGCATACCGAGGGCACTGCTCGCATTTGTGTGTGGAAGTGGTCTTGCGGTGGGCGGCGTCATAATGCAGTCGGTACTGCGCAACCCGCTCGCCTCCTCCTACACCCTCGGTGTATCCTCCGGTGCGGCGGTCGGTGCGACACTTACCATACTACTCGGAATAACCATATTTGGCAGTTTTACCCTGCCTTTTTTCGCGTTGTTTTTCGGTGTCATCACCGTTTTCGCCGCGATAGGCATCGCCTCCAACCTCGACCGTGGTCTGCAAAACAACACCATCATACTCACCGGCATGGCGCTCTCCCTCTTTGCCAACGCGATAATAACCATAATATTAGCACTCTCACGCGAGGACCTCAAACGCATGATGTACTGGCAGATGGGCAGTTTTGCGCTGAAATCGGAGAGCTACTCCATCGTGGTCTTCCCGATAGTCATAGTGAGCACACTTGCCGCGTTTTTGCTCTCACGCCGCATGGACATATTAAGCCTTGGTGATGAACAGGCACAGACGACCGGAGTTAATGCAAAAAACCTGAAAATCGCACTGCTTTGTATCGGCGCTGTGCTGACCGGCGCTATCGTATCGGCGGCGGGCATCGTCGGCTTTATCGACCTTTTCACACCACATGTCGCACGCAAACTGTTCGGTGCGTCTCACCGATATGTAATACCGGCATCGGTACTGCTCGGCGGTGCGTTTATGGTCATATGCGACCTGCTCGCGCGCACGGTGGTCTCCCCCCTTGAGCTTCCCATCGGTGCGGTCACAGCATTTTTCGGTGCACCGTTCTTCATCTATCTCTATTTTGGAAAAAGGGGTGTATCACGATGATAAAACTTAACTCTGTCTGCGCCGGATACGGTGATGTAAAGATATTGCACGACATATCATTTAGCATTGCCGAGGGTGAGAACACCGTCATAATCGGTCCGAACGGTTGTGGCAAGACCACTCTATTGCGCGTTCTCGCAGGCACACTCCCCTACACCGGCGATTGTCTTGTGGACGGTGCCGAGGTCAGGAGCTACAAAAAACACTTCTACGCAAAAAAAGTCGCCCTATTGTCACAATCGGGCGAGATTTATTTTAACTATACCGTCTATGAAACGGTTATGATGGGGCGATATCCTCATCAGAAGGGGATTTTTATGTCCCTGTCTCAGGACGACGTTCAAAAGGTGGAACAGGTTTTAGAGCTGACCGGTCTGTCGGAACTGCGTGAGAGGGAGGTCAACACCCTGTCGGGAGGGCAATTACAACGGGTTTTTTTGGCAAAAATATTGGCACAGGACCCGGACATTATACTGTTAGATGAGCCGACCAACCACCTTGATCTACGCTATCAGCTAAACCTTACCGACTTTTTAAAGGACTGGAGCAGACGAGAAAATCGCTCGGTGGTCGGAGTATTGCACGACATCAACCTCGCAATGAACTTCTGCGATCGAATAATATTGATGAATGATGGCTGTATTGCCGCCGACGGCTCGGCAAAGGAGGTTTTGGGCGGTAGTGCGTTAAAGGATGCCTACCGGATGGACGTCGCGAAACACATGCTCTCCATGTTAGAACGGTGGAAAGGACTGTACTAATCCTTTGTGTTTGAAATATAACCGACCCCTACAACACCGGGACCGGAGTGTACACCGATAACACTACCTATTTCGCAGACACACTCACTCGGTATATCCAGAATGTTGCAAAGCTCCTCCATACGAGAGCGATCCTGAGAAAAACCGCATATAGCTCCATACTCGGTGTTGCGGCGGGATTTAACATCTTCGCAGACCTGATCAAACGCTTTTTTACTACCACGTTGTTTGCCTATGGTGGTGACAACACCGTTTTTGACGCGGATTATCGGTTTTAGATTTAATATTCCGCCAACAAAGCCGGAAAAACCGGAGATGCGCCCACCCTTGACAAGATACTCAAGCGTGTCAATCATCGCAGTTATCTCGATGTGCTCCGAGAGGTATTTCATCTGCTCGACGATACGCTCGGCGCTCTCGCCGTTGTCCCTCATGCGACATGCCTCACGGATTAAAAGTTGGTTGCCGATTGTGACCGAGCGACAGTCCAGCACAAATATATTATCACGCTCACTCTCCTGCTTTGCAAGACAAGCCGAATTATATGTACCGCTGAGCTCTTTTGATATCAACAGCACTATGATGGTATCATCCTTGTACTGCTCGAATATGTCGGAAAACTCCGCAGGGCTGGTCAGAACTGTGGTCGGTGTAGAGGAGGATTTTGCGAGTTTTTCATAGAATTCGCCGGTAGTTATGGTTATCTTGTCGATATACTCCTCATCACCGAAATAAAGTTTCATCGGGATGAGGTGCAACCCCATCTCCTTCGCCTCATCAAACTGAATGTCACATGTGCTTTCGGTCACAATCCTTATCATTTTCTCGTATTTCTCCTTTCCTGTAACTATCTGCGTTTTCCGCGTTTAGCGGCTGTGATAACAGTAATCTCATTGCGATTAAAGATGCGAACTGCCGCCTGGTTTTTTAATTTCACCTTGAGGTTGCCGGAGATGACGTTACAGTCTATGACGTCCCCGTCTCCCTCCGATGTCGAAACAAACGAGCCGACCGCCGGTGTAATGCT
Organism: uncultured Oscillospiraceae bacterium; assembly: GCA_964371365.1. Classification (GTDB taxonomy): domain Bacteria; phylum Bacillota; class Clostridia; order Oscillospirales; family Ruminococcaceae; genus CAYJBH01. The sequence goes on along the minus strand of CAYJMO010000029.1, from coordinate 17,640 downwards.
GTTGAGGTGTTTGTACGCCTCATGTTCGTAGCTCAAACAACACATCAATCGACCGCAACTGCCGCTTATCTTCGAGGGGTTGAGTGAAAGTCCCTGTTCCTTTGCCATCTTGATGGAGACCGGCATAAAATCACTCAAAAACCGGTTGCAACAAAAAGGTTGACCGCATACCGCTATGCCACCGACCATCTTGCTCTCGTCCCGCACACCTATCTGACGCAACTCAATTCGGGTGTGAAAGGTGGAGGCAAGGTCTTTGACCAACTCGCGAAAGTCGACACGACCCTCAGCGGTGAAATAGAATAGCAATTTTCCGCCGTCAAAGCTAAGTTCGCAGTCCACGAGACTCATACCGAGCCGATGTTTTGCAATCTTGTCGAGGCATATCTCAAAAGCCTGCGTCTCTTTTTTGCGGTTCTCCTCCACTCGCTTTATGTCATCGGGCGTTGCGACTCGCAAAACCTTTTTCAGTGTCTTGCTAAACCCCTGTGAAGGCAGATGATTACCCTGGGTAACATGTCCGCAGGACACCCCTTGGGCAGTCTCGACAATGATCCATTCATCCGTCTTTATCTCGGCACCGCAAGGGTCAAAATAGTAAGGGCGTCCACCCTTTTTAAACTCTACAGTAACAACTCTATTCATTAAAAGCCTCTTTTATGTCATCACAAAGTACGGTCAAGACCGCCTTTTTATTTATACTTCGTTTTAACAGTGCCGTTGCACCGTCTACCGCACCGGCGGCATTGTAGCAGGCGAGTGTATTCTCGGCCCTGCCATATTCCCCTTTTGCGGCTGCAAGAAACAGCCGAGAAACGCAGTAGAGAAAATCCCTCATCTCGCATCGATCGTCATTTCCCTTGCCATAGAGTGAGGACAGCATGGTGTAGCTCGACGCCCTACCGCCTTTTAACGCTCCGTCCACAACATCGCCGGCACGAAGCACCAATCCTCGCATTTTTTTCCTCTCGCTAAATCTCACAATAGAGCCCAAGCGACCGTTGAAAGCGCAAACGAACAATTCTCGCTCCCGCTCGGTCAACTTGAGCTTTTTTACAAAATTCTGTGTTGTCTCATCACTGACAGGGGAGATGTTATACTTTGCACAGCGTGACACAACGGTTGCCGGCAGTTCCCCTACCGACGAGGCAGTGAGGATAAACAGTAATCCCTCAGGGGGTTCCTCCATAATTTTAAGCAGGGCATTTGCGGAGCTGCGGTTAAGGCTGAGTGCATCCTTAACGATGACTACACGCCCTTTACCATCGAGTGAGGTCTCGTGAGCCCTGCGACGCACCTCGCGCACCCGGTCGATGCGAATATCGCCCGAAGCGCCCTCCCCCTCTAACAACATAACTTCGCTACACGGTCGTTTTAAAAACTCCTCGATGTCGCCCTGACTGCCACAGAGGTGATATGCCGACAAAATTCGTGCCGCAAAACCTCGTCCACAGCCATTCGGGCCCACTATCAAACTTGTCTTGCAGAGCGTCCCCTCTGCAAGTCGGTGTTCAAGCGTACTGTAAAACCCTTCGTTATCCAGCAGTTTCACTATATTTTTATAAATCTTTCAACGTTTGTTACAAATATAGTCGCACCGCCGACCATAACTTCGAGAGGGTATGCCGCCGAAACTCCGGGGCCAAACGTAGTGCCACTCGGTATAACCTCGGTGTGTTGTTTTGCACAGCCGGATATAACCTCTATGACGTGGTCGACCTTCTCGTCGTCGGTCACAATCAATAGCGTCGTGTTACCGGCCATCAAAAAGCCGCCGGAGGTAGCCATGCGTGTAACCGAATATCCCGCAGTCGTCAAAAGGTGGGAGACCGTCCCTGCGTCGTCCTTGTTTACAATAGCGGTTATCATCTTCATAAGAGCGTCCATCCTTTCCTGATTAATGCTAACGCGTCAAAGGGATTAATACTCCCGACAATAGTTGCCCCGAACTATCTGATGAGCTATCCCTACTATCATTATATACAAATTCGAACAAAAAGGCAAGTTTTTTTAGAATAAAAAGCAAATTATAACCGATAAAAATCATGTGCAGAAAAACACTTGACAAAAATTATATATTATCGTATAATAAATGTTGCTGAAAAAAATATATATAGATTTAGGAGATAAACAATGGCAGTTCCAAAAAGAAAAGTATCAAAAGCTCGTCGCGACAAGCGCCGTTCTTCGGTGTGGAAGATATCTGCGCCTACACTTGTATCCTGTCCTAACTGTAAGGAGAAAAAACTCCCCCATCACGTCTGCCTCGCCTGTGGTCAATACAAGGGCAGAGAGGTTATTAAGGTCGAGAGCTAATTGCCTTAATTAGAATTGTTTTTGTGAGTTGTGGCATAGCTGTTTTATTACGGCTTTGTCACAGCTTATTTTTTGAAAGGAATCTGTTTGTATGAAAAGAGCGTTAGGCATACTGTTGTCACTATCACTCGTTATCTCACTCGTAGGATGCGACTGGTTGTTGGAGGAGGATTATGAGGAATCCGAATACATTGAGGAGGATTATTCCGAAGAGGATTACTCTGACAACGAGGGGCTAAGCGACCATGTTCCGGTCGAAAACACCGGAACCGATTGGGTAATCTACTGGTATCTTTGTGGCAGTGACCTTGAAACTTACGGAGGTTTTGCATCCACCGATCTTTATGAAATGATGGAAGTGCAACTTCCGGAAGGTGTGCAGGTGGTTATACAGACCGGCGGCGCCTACTCCTGGTATAACGATTTTGTCGATCCAAACTACACCGAAAGGTATCTTTTTGATAGTGAAGGTCTGCAATTTATTGAACAAATCCCTGTTGCCAATATGGGCGAGACGCAGACACTTGTCGACTTTTTAAACTTTGCCGAGACCAACTATCCGGGCGATCGCACCATGCTCAACTTCTGGAACCATGGTGGTGGCACGGTTACCGGTGCGGCGTTTGATGAGCTTTTTGACAACGATTCGTTAACACTTGATGAAATGTACACCGCCCTTGACATGGTCTATGGTGGCGAGCCGGAATATTATCCGCTCGATATCGTCGGCTTTGACACCTGTTTAATGGCAACCTTGACCACCGCATACACCTTTAGCGATCATGCGAACTACCTCGTGGCTTCACAGGAGCTTGAACCGGGCGGCGGCTGGTACTATACCGGAATCATGCAAGCCCTTGCCGACAATTCAACCATCAGCCCCTACGACCTCTCGGTTGCAATCTGTGACACCTATGTCGAGGGTTGTGAGTACGAGGGGACTGCCGACGACATCACACTTTCGGTCACCGACCTATCCGCGATAGATCCTATCCTTACAGCCTATGAGGAGTTCGGGGTCGAGGCACTCGATTATGCATTGGACGACCCATCGTTTTTTACACACTTTGCCCAGGTCGCAAACGAGGCGGAGAATTACGGTTATAACTCCCGAGAACACGGCTATACCAACATGGTGGACATGGGACAGCTCGTCTACAACGTCGGCGACCTTTTCCCCGATAGCTCCGAGGCTTTAATCGAGGCCATAGAGGACGCCGTTGTCTATCGAATAGATAGTCTTTATCGACCGGACGGAATGGGACTGTCCACCTATTATACCTACGACGGAGATCATGACAACCTTGCCTCCTTTGCCGAACTGCATCCGGTCAACTCGATGGACTATCTTTATATGTACGGTCTTACCGGCTATCTGGACGACACCGGTTATACCTACCTTGAGGAGGCGCTCAGCTATACCGAGGAGACACTGCCGGAGCTTGTGACCCTTGACACGGTAGATGCCGACTGGTCAAACCTCCCAATCACGTTCGATGAGGATGGATTATCCGTTATAGAACTCGGTCCCGAAGCATACGACACCCTTGTTTCCATCGCGTTCGAGCTCTACTATTCCCCATTTGAGGATGAGGAACTTTTGATAACTCTCGGCTCCGACAACGACATCACAGGCGACTATGACACCGGTGTGTTCACCGACAACTTCCGCGGAGTGTGGGGACACCTTGACGGCGAACTCTGTTATATGGAACTGGTATATGAGGCGGATGATTATAACGAATATGCAGTACCTATCTATATTAACGACGAGGAGTTTGTCTTAACCGTCATCTACCACTACGACAATGAGGAGTTTGTGATCATCGGTGCGAGAAGACCGATAACGCAAGAGGGTGCCGCCGACAAACAGCTTACAAGACTACAGCCGGGCGATGTGGTCGATATCATTCATTACTCCTCCACCTTTGAGGAAGAGGATGATTTTGAAGCTTACATAAGCAGTACCATCACCGTCACCGAGGATACCGTTTTCACCGAGGAGTCACTACCGGATGGATACTATTTCATGAACTATCGCTTAGAGGATAATCAAGGCAACTTTACCTATACCGACTATATTACGGTGGAGTCGGTGAACGGCGAACTCTTTACACATGAGGCAGAATAAACCTCATAAGAGATAAAAATTTTTTTATCGACAAAAATCGGTTGCAATAATCGCATTATAATGATACAATATCTTTGAATGAGTTTAAAATACCTATATTGTCTTTTTTATCGAAAGGAATGGTTATCAGTTTGTTAAAAAGGTTTATACGTTCTGCAGAGGGTGTCGAGGTGCCGCACCACAAGGTAACGGAAAACTCACGTACCAATTTTATGCCGGAACCGGATATTATCTATCTACCCCTGCGTCAACATATCGGTGCGCCGACAAAACCTGTCGTCAAAAAGGGTGACGAGGTTATGGTCGGCTCTGTCGTCGCCGAGGCGGGTGGCTTTGTCAGCAGTCCGATACACAGCGGTGTTTCCGGTGTTGTCAAGGACATTGTGGACATGCAGTTTGTCGGCGGTAAAGATAAGTGCATTGTTATCGAGTCCGATAAAAAGGGGACACTATGTCCCGATATATCACCTCCCGAAATTAAGGATCACGCCGATTTTGTGGCCGCTATTGCAAAGAGCGGTCTTGTCGGTCTTGGCGGTGCAGGATTTCCCACCGCAGTTAAGCTATCCCCCAAAAACCCACTCGAGATTGACACCCTCATAATTAACGCCGCCGAGTGTGAGCCCTACATCACCACCGACAACCGTGAGATGTTAGAGGCTCCCGACCACATCATGGCAGGTGTAATGTTGGTCAAGCGATTTTTGAGCATAAAAAAGGTCATCTTTGGCATTGAACGCAACAAGCCGGAGGCGCTGGATCTTATGTTCAGCCTTGCTACCGGCGATAAAAATGTTTCTGTGGTGCCGCTTGAAACGAGATACCCACAGGGTGCGGAAAAGGTGCTTATCGAGACGCTCACCGGTCGAGAGGTTCCGGTCGGTGGTCTGCCGTCCGACGTCGGTGTCATAGTATTAAACGTTGCAACCGTCTCTTTTATCTCCCGTTATATCGAGACCGGTATGCCACTCACCAAAAAACGAGTGACGGTGGATGGCGATATAGTTGCCGCACCACAAAATTTAGAGGTTTTTATCGGCACTCCAATAAAGGAGATACTGGACTTCTGTGGCGGTCTCACCGCGCCGGCAGGTAAAATATTGATGGGTGGTCCCATGATGGGGCTGTCCATACCGGACATAAACCTCCCCGTCCAAAAGCAGAACAATGCAATAATCGCCCTCTCGGTTCGAAAGGCCTCACCGCCCATCACCACACAATGTATACACTGTGGGCGGTGTGTTGCCGATTGCCCGATGGGGCTTTCGCCGGTGGATATTGTCGATGCCTATGAACTCGACGATAAAGAAGAGCTCAAGAAGCTCGCCGTCATGAGTTGTATTGAATGCGGCTGTTGTGCCTACACCTGTCCGGCAAAACGCCCCTTGACCCCAACCATGAAACTCAGCAAAACCATTTTAAGATAACATAGTCCAACATCAGATTGTATAAACAGAAAGGATATTTCATAGGTATGAGCGAAAGACTTTGGGTTGGTTCCTCACCGCACATCCACTCCAACATTACCACCCGTCAGATAATGTTCAAGGTGTTGCTTGCACTTTTGCCGGCGAGTGTTGCCTCGGTCATAATCTTCGGGTTTGATGCACTGATGTTGATCTGCGTGACCGTCGCGGCGTGCGTTGCATTCGAGGCAATATGGGCGGTTATCTTCAAGAAAAACCACACGGTGGGCGACCTTTCGGCGGTTGTCACCGGTGTGCTTTTGGCGTTTAACTATCCTGCCACACTTCCGATCTGGATGGCTGTGGTCGGTGCTTTTATCGCGATTGTGGTTGTTAAACTTCTCTTTGGTGGCATAGGTAATAATTTCGCAAATCCTGCTATTGTCGGGCGGATGGTGTTGGCACTCTCCTTCCCTGCGGCGATGACGAACTACCCCTATGTTGCGTCGGTCACCTCGGTAGAGGCTCTTGCCGGTGCGACCCCCTTTGTCGCGGCGCGGACGGTAAGTGTGCAGTATCTCGACCTGCTTATCGGCACCCACAGCGGCGTTTTGGGTGAGACCTGCACCATCGCGCTAATTCTGGGCGGTGTTTATCTGATTATGGCGAGGGTTATCTCTCCGGCGGTGCCGCTCACCTATATCGGTGTTATTGCGGTGTTTACGGTGCTGACCCAGCGTAACATAATATTGGAGCTTGCCGGAGGCGGACTTATGCTCGGTGCGTTTTTTATGGCGACCGATTACACCACATCCCCTTATACACTCAAAGGCAAGGTGATTTTCGGCTTAGGGCTCGGAATAATCACCGTGCTTATCAGATATTTTGGTAATATGACAGAGGGCGTCTCCTACGCTATACTTATAATGAATATACTTGTTCCTTATATAAACAGATTGACAAGACACAAAGTTTTGGGAGGTAAAGGCATTGGCAAGCAAAAGAAAAAGGCGTAATACATCACCCGATAGTGCATCCAAGGTCACAGAAAATAATGATACCGTGGTTAAAGTACAAGAGGAAGTTGTCGATGATCCCAAAACGGAGGAGGGCATTGATCCGCCCACCTCAGAAGATAAAGGTGAAGTGACGGTATCCGACGGTGAAACTGCGGAGGTAGCCGAACAACCGGAAGAGACCGAACAGCCTAAGGAGACCGAGCAGTCGGAGGAGACTGAACAACCGGAAGAGACCGAGCAGCCGGAGGAGACCGAGCAGCCGGAGGAGACTGAACAACCGGAGGAGACCGAACAATCAGAAAAATCCGAGCAGACGGAGGAGACTGTACTCGAACCCACCGAGAAAAGATCGTTTGAGTTCAAGATAAATCTGCCGGACAATGTATGGGTACAAAGGGCGTATCCGGTTGGAATTTTAGTGGCAATCTGTCTCGTTGCAACGCTACTGCTTAGCATCACAAATTCCGCTACCGCACCGGTAATTGCCGGCAACACAGCACGGGCGGAACAGGAAGCGATGGGGCTTTTGTTCCCCGACGCCGACAACTTTGAGCCGATAGAGCTTGACGGAGATATGTCGCTTGTCGCCGACGGGGCATTTTTGTCAATAGCCTCCGACGAGACGATAGGATACCTTGTTTTCACCTCTTCAAAAGGCTACGGCGGCGAGGTTCCGATTATAGTCTCCTTCGATGTGGAGGGAGCGCTTCAGGCGGTTAGCATCGGTGCAAACACCGAGACCCCCGGCATCGGCGACCGAATCTATGATACGGACTTTACGGCGCAGTTTGTCGGACTTACCGCCGAACTTGCACCTGCCGACTATGTCTCCATCAGCGGCGCAACCTATTCCTCCGGCGCGGTATACGAGTCGGTCAACAAGGCGATATCGGTCATCACAGCGCTGAATGCACCGACAGAGTAATAAAAAACCGAAAGGATAAATCAGCTATATGGCAACAAAGGTTAAGGATCTCTTTTTAAAGGGTATTCTGCTCGAAAACCCGGTTCTTCGGCTTATCATCGGAGTCTGTCCGACACTCGCCGTTACTACAAAGGCGACAAACGGTCTCGGCATGGGACTTGCGGCGACATTCGTATTGATTTGCTCCAACATCGTCATCTCGTCACTTCGCAACATTATACCGAGCAAGGTGAGGATACCTGCCTATATTACCGTCATCGCCACCTTTGTGACCTTGGTGCAGATGATTGTGGAGGCGTACCTGCCGGAGCTTAACTCGGCGCTCGGCATCTTCCTTCCGCTTATCGTGGTCAACTGCATAATCCTCGGTCGTGCCGAGATGTTTGCATCAAAAAACAATGTTCTATTAAGTGCGGTGGACGGTCTTGCGATGGGTATCGGTTTCACCATAACTCTTGTACTGATGGCAGGAATACGAGAACTGCTCGGCACAGGGAAGTTATTCCACATCACCCTCACAGCCGATATAATTGAGCCTATGGGTATATTTATCGCCCCTGCCGGCGGATTTTTCGTCTATGGTATTCTAATCGCACTTGCACTACAGCTGGAAAAAATCCCATTTTTCGGACCTGCACCCAAACATCCCGGGTGTGTAGGATGCCCGTCAGAAAACGGCTGTATGGCATTCGACCGAGAGGATGGCCTATCCACCGCCGTCTCGGAGAATGAGGGTGACAGTGTTCACTCGGTAGACCCGATCAACACCACACCGGAACAGGCGGAAAACAAGGATTATAAAGAAGAAATACAGAGGGAGAGTGTACAATGACAGCTGAACTCGCAGTAATATTTTTCGGCATCATATTAGTTGACAACTATGTACTTGTTAAATTCCTCGGCATCTGCCCTTTTCTCGGGGTCTCTAAAAAGTTAAACTCGGCATTTGGCATGAGCTGTGCTGTCATCGTGGTCATGGTGCTCGCCACAGCGGTCACCCACCCGTTGTACACCTATCTGCTCGCGCCAAACGGCCTTGACTATCTGTCCACCATCAGTTTTATCTTGGTTATTGCCACACTGGTTCAGCTGGTTGAAATCATGTTAAAGCGCTTTATCCCACCGCTATACAAGGCGTTAGGCATATACCTGCCACTCATAACCACCAACTGTGCAATACTCGGTGTTACGCTCTTAAATATTGACAATGAATACAACTATATCGAGAGCCTTGTCAACGCATTTGGTGCCGGTATCGGCTTTATGGTTGCAATGGTCATGTTCGCCGGGGTGCGCCGTCGGCTTGAAAACGCGAAACCACCGAAGGCTTTTGTCGGACTGCCATTAACTCTGGTGGCGGCGAGCATCGTCTCGGTCTCGTTTATGGGCTTTGGCGGAATCATCGAAAACCTCTTTAATGTTTAATCGATAAAGACGAAAGGAATAAAAAACAATTATGACGATAGTCGTGCCGATTTTAATTATTGTCGGGCTGGGTGGGCTCGGTGGAGTGATACTCGTGGTGTTTTCCGAGCTATTTGATGTCCCAAAAGACGAGCGTGTCTCACAACTTGAGGACGCCTTGCCGGGCGCAAACTGTGGTGCATGTGGCTTTGCGGGATGTTCCGACTATGCCGAGGCGATAGCCGATGGCAGGACCGAGACACTCAATCTATGTACCCCCGGCGGCAACAGTGTAGCCGTTGCAATAGGCGAGATAATGGGGCAATCGGTCGATGCAGTCGCTACCAAAAAGGCTGTCGTGGCATGTCAGGGGAACTATAGCAACACCTCCGACAAGTATCTATATAGCGGTATTTCGAGCTGTGCCTCCAATATTACCATGTTTTCCGGCAGGAGCGTATGTCCCTACGGTTGTCTTGGTTATGGTGACTGCAAGGTTGTATGTAAGTTTGATGCGATAACTGTAACAGACGGTCTCGCCGTTATAAATCCCGATAGATGCACCGGCTGTGGCGCATGTGTGTCGGCATGTCCAAAGAAAATCATAACCATGGTCTATGGCAATGATAGTCAGATTGTGCTGTGTTATAACAAAGATCGTGGAAATATAACGCGAAAGGCTTGTAGTGCAGGGTGTATAGGATGTATGAAGTGTACCAAGGTCTGCCCCGTCGAACCGAAAGCGATTTCGGTCAGCAACAACAACGCCGCAATAGATGGTGAGCTATGTATCGGCTGTGGAAAATGCAGCGAGGTCTGTCCGGTGAAATGCATTTCCGAGAGTGTAAAACAGGAGCCGATGCCGACATAGATGTACAGTCCTTTAGTTTAAAAAACCGCATCGAATTTACGATGTGTAAAAGGACATGAAGAATATCATAAAGTCAGCTCCTCCGGTTGTAGGGGGGCGCGTGTTTGAAAGCATTAAAACTCACCCCAAAAAAAAAGAACCCGCGTTGCGCTGATTTTATTTTCGGTGACTGCGAACGAGTTCGCAGACGCGCCCCCCTACACCACACTCCGTTTGGTGTTTTACAGAAGATAACCCTACCGGATTTTTCGATAATCTATCCCTCCATTGCCAGCGCAAGCGCCACCACAGCCGCCGTTTCACACCGCAGTATATTGTCCGAAATCAGCACCGCCCTGCCACCTTTGGCGGCAATTCTTTCTATCTCGGTCTCATCAAAGCCGCCCTCCGGGCCGATAAAAAGTGCTATCGTGTCGGACAGGGGAGTTTTTGTGAGCCGAACTGATGCGCTCTCATGACAGACGAGGATCTCTTCGCCGTGACGGGAACACCTCTCAAGTGCAGAATCAATATCTTTGAGATACTCAATCTGCATATGAGTATACCTCGCGCACTGCTTTGCCGCCTCCTGCGAAATGCGGTGAAAACGCTCCGATTTCCCCTCGATGTTCTGCGCCTTGACGTCGCTGTTTTTTGTCGGCAACAATAGAACTGCGTCGGCACCGAGTTCGGTGCATTTTTGTATCATAAAGGAAAGCTTATCTCCCTTGGCAAGCGACAGGTAGACTGACACCTTTCGGCGTGACATTTTGGGCGGCAGTGCCTGCTCCACTCTCAACAACAAGGGGTTTATCTTCTCGACGCGGCAGATAAATGCATCGCCCTGCCCGTCCGAGACCGTTATCCTCTCATCAACACGAATACGCAGGACACGCAGAAGATGACGCTCGTCCTCCGGTGAGAGTGTGACGAGGTCGTCGGTTTTATTATCATAAAAATAGATGTGACTCATTTTTTTACGTACTTTGTCTCGGTGCCGTTAATGATACGTCCGATATTCTCATGATGCATACCGATAATTATTAGAGCAAGACATGCGGTGAGAATCACGTCAAGGGTGTGGAAGTCCACGAGGCCGGTCAGCTTTAACACGAGAAGTGCTATCGGTGCAAACGCCGAGGCGGCGATACTGCCGACCGAGAACATGCGCGAGCTCTTGAACGCAATAAAGAAAACTATCAGCAACACCGGTGCAAGTGGGACAAAAATCCCGAGCATACAGCCGAGACCTGCCGCGACACCCTTGCCGCCCTTAAATTTATAATAGACAGGAAAGAGATGACCCAACACCGCACCAAACGCGCCAAAGTAACCGGCGAGCATGACATAGAACTCCTCAGCACCGAAAAGATACTGCGCTATAACACCGGAAAGAATGACCGACACCATGCCCTTGAGCACATCACCGACAAAGGTGGCTATACCCGCTTTTTTGCCAAAGTTGCGCATCATATTGCTCATGCCGGCGTTGCCGCTGCCGAGTGTTCTTATGTCCTTGCCAAACTTGTGTTTTGATATCACTATTGCAAACATTAGCGAGCCGACAAGGTAGCCGATCAAAAGCGAGATTGCGAGTGCAATTAGGTTGTAGGTCATCAAACTGTTATCCTTTCTTATATAAAATGGTACATGATAATTCCTGCCGAGACTGCAGCGTTGAGCGACTCCAATCCGACAAGCTCTATTTTTATTGCGTCGTCACATTGGTCTATTACCTCTGGGTCAAGGCCGCTTCCCTCGTTGCCGATGAATATTGCAACACCGTCTGGGGCGAGGCAGTCGACAAGATTTGTCGGGGCGCTCGGAGAGGTGGCTATGCGTTTTATCTCGGTTTTAGCAAAAATGTCGAGAGCTTGATCTATTGAAAGTTCGTGTATCGGTATGTGAAAAGCCGCACCTGCCGATGCTCGCAGCAGTTTCGGGGAGGTCGTGTCCACCCCGCCACATCCCACGACCCCGTCATAGCCGAACGCCGCGGCGGTGCGAATCATCGCGCCGGCATTGTCAGGATTTTGAATGTCACACAGGATAAGATATCGACCCTGTGTCTTTGGAATAAGCTCCCCCTGTTCAAGGTGGCAAACGCCGCAGACACCCTCCGGCGATTTAAGCAGTGTCATCCGCTCATAAACATGCGGCAGAACTATGGTGATATTATCTGAAATAAACTCGGGGTTTTTCTGTAAACACTCCGGCGTGATGTACAGCTCACAAAGCCGTCCGGTAACCTGTGCCTCTCGACAGAGTTTGACACCTTCAGCTACCGTCACACCCTCCTGCAACCGCCGTGACCCATCACGTAAAAGCTCTGCAACACGCAGTATTTTTGAGTTTTTTCTGCTGGTTATTATGCTGTTTTCCGACATGTTTATAACTTTACTCCCTTTCGGTAATGTACCTTGCTATGGATGCAAAATTTGCGCCGGTAGGTAGCCGTCCTCCCCCTTCTTTAATATCGTCGAGGGAATGCGCGTCACTGTTGGTTATTATGTGGTATCGCTCACAAATATCGTTATACACAGCTCTTTCGGCAAATTCTATTGGGTTTTTAACCTCTACTGTGCCGAAAAAACAGTCCTGCGGCACCGCACCCAGCACCGACAGTATGCCAAACCCCGAGCGGTCGATGTGTGCCGGCAGTACCACCCCGCCGTAATGATTTACAATATGGTGGAGGTCGGTGACCGAGATATCCGCCGCGGTCAACAGCATGCGCTCCTCCTCACCGACGGTATTATCCTGCTCGTCCATCAAAAGTTGCGCACCGAAGATGTCGGTGCGATTTTTTATGGAGGGGCTTTTGGAGGCTACCAACCGTTCAAAATACCACGCACTATCGGCATCGGGTAATAGACAGACTGTGTGGATTTCTTCCGAGGTGCAAAGTTCCATGCCGCATAAAACTGTGAGCGGTGTATCTTTAGCCACCTCTTGTACCGCCTTGCAGTTGCCGGTAGTGTTGTGGTCTGTTATGGCGATAACATCGAGACCCGATATAAGCGCCATGTTGACGATGTTGTTCGGCGTCATATCGTTGAAAGCGCAGGGTGATAGCGCCGTATGAATATGGAGATCGTAGAAAACTCCCATCAACTCAGTATCCTGTCGGCGAGCACCGCCGTCTCATAGACCGGCAGGTCACTTTTAAGCATAATAACATCCTGCGAATTCGCCTTTTCTATCGCCTGTTCATCGGGGTTGGTTCCGTCCGCTATGACGACCACGGCGGTGTCGGTCAGCGCGGCGACTGCGACGACGTTTATGTTGCCCATAACGGTGACCCATACACCGTCGGTCGGTGCCTTGGTCATGCAGTAGCTTAAAAGGTCACAGCAGTAGATCTGTTTTTTGACCTCTCGTCCCGAGACCTGATCTCCTGCGAGAACCTTAAACCCTGTTTTTTCTATAAACTCTTTTATATCCATCATTTCACCTATTTGTATGAAATTGTATACTCCTCCTCGACAAGTGCGATATACTCCGACTGTCCGCTCATATTTATACTGAATACGCGAACCTTGCCATGCTCGTCCTCGTACATAATAGCACGGTGAGGCAGTGCACCGTAAAATTCGGTCGTCGCGATAAACGCATTGCCGGAGTCCAATATATCGGGGGTGTAGAGCACCTCCTGCACCTCAAACCAAAAATCATCTTCCTTGTCAAACTTCATCTCACCACCGACATAGGAGAAAATCTCTACCGGATTGTCGGATGTGAACGCGACATTTACCGGGTACTGCGGTGCCGGTTCGTCTATATAGTGGGTGTACGGCTCATAGGCATATAGGTGTTCGTCCGGAATATAGGCGGCGAGGATGTGTATCGGAGACGGGGGGGCTGAACTTGCGTCTTGGGTCAACGGGTAATCCTGTTCCTGCGCTTGCTCCTGTTTTTGAGGTGCCTCAGTTGAGGATGTTTCGACCGACTGTGTTGGCGTCCCTTGTGACGATGTCTCCCATATATCAAACGAGGTTAACATCTGATATATAACCACCCCTAAAACTATGCTAAGCACGAGGATAATTATTACTTTTTTCATCCTGTCGCTAATCCTCTTCGGGGGTATCTATCTTGGAGAACTGCTCCGAGATATGCCGTAATTTTTGCGCTGCTTCAACAACATCGGATGCGGAGTTGAGGTTGTTCGCAACATGCTGTATCTCCTCTTTAAGTTTATATATACACATGTCCTCTACCGCAAAACCGCGCACAATATCCTCCGCCATGGCATGACATGACGGTGCACCACAGGAACCGCAATCCATACCAAACAGACGCCCCTCAATCTCCTGCAACTCCGCCATCATCTCAAGGGCACGGTGGCGGTTGGGGTGAAGTTTTAAAACCGAAAGATGTTCTATCTCCTGGTCAAAGGGCAGAATTCTATCAAGGTCGTCAAAAACCTCGGCCGTGCCACTTATCGGCATGTACCTTGCAAGCTGTTTTATGTTGGTGCGGCACATGTAGGGATTTGCCACCGTTAAAACACCGCCGGTGCACCCACCGCTACAGGCGTTTAGCTCCACAAAGTCGAGGTTTGCAAACTTCTCATCCTCGAGGTTATCCAACACCTCGATGACATTCTCGATACCATCCGCCGCGAGGTAGCTGTTGCGCAATACCGCCGCCGCCTCACCGCCGGAAGTTCCCCACGAAAGACCTATCCGACCGGCACGCGAGAGCATCTCGTGGTCGTCACGCTTTTCCATCGCCTGAACTAACAGGGGGTAGACATCCCTTATCGCTATGACCAAATCCACCGCCGAGTGGCCGGTGCCGAGCGGATTTTTGACCGCAGTCATCTTGGCGGCACAGGGGGATATAAATACCACAGCGATATCCTCGGCGGCGTATCCCGTCTTTTTTACAGCCTCCCGCTTTGCGATTCTTGCCGCAATCTCCATAGGGGAATTAAAGGGCAGTAGGTTTTCGATCAGTTCAGGGTATCGCACCCTAATAAGCCGCACAACGGCAGGACATGCCGAACTTATGACCGGCTTTTGCAGGCTGTTGAATAGTTCCTCGTCTCGAGTGCGTTCGCTGACAATCTCTGCCGCCTTGGCAACCTCAAAAACATCGTCAAAACCGATCTTTAAAAGTCCGTACAGCACCGTAGATACACTGCCGAGATTGTTAAATTGACCAAAGAGTACCGGTGCGGGCAGTGCCACACGGTATTTGAATTTTTTCATATCGTCAAAATGATCGACAACCGGCAATTTTGCGTGAGCGGCACAGATTCTGATGCATTCACCGCAGTCGATACAGCGCTCTTTAATTATCTTTGCCTTGCCGGCACGCACCCTTATAGCCTCGGTAGGACATCGCTTGACACAGTTGGTGCACCCCTTGCACCGCTCTCTGTCCAACATGACCGAGTGAAAGATATTTTCCATACTTTAGAACAATTCCTTTATACTCTATTCGTCCAACTTAATAAACATACGTATGTCGGTACCCTGCCCAACGGTCGAGTCTATCTTCATCTCATCCACATTCTTTTTCATGTTGGGTAGACCCATGCCGGCGCCGAAACCAAGGTTGCGCACCTCGGCACTGGCGGTGGAAAACCCTTCCTGCATCGCCTTGTCAATGTCGGCAATGCCGGGGCCGGTGTCGGACAGTAGCATCTCAATGCCGTCGTCCGTTATATTGACCGTTATATCTCCGCCGTTTGCGTGGATAGCCATGTTTATCTCACCCTCATAAAGAGCAATGGCAACGCGTCGGATGACCTGCGGTTCCAGACCGAGGCTTTTGAGGTTGCGTTTTATTATGCTACTCACCTCGCCGGCACGGGTGAAATCATCCCCCGGCACGGTAAAGCTGAAGTTTATATCATCTTTCATAATCTTCCTTCCCTACCTCTTTAGTTTTCCACAAAACTGCCGGTGCCACCACGCAGACCTTTTTCATACAGCCTGCCTGCCGCTTCAAACATGGTATACTGCGTGCCGAGTAATGCAATACCGCGTTTTTCGGCGAGCTCTACTATCTCCTGTCCCGGTTTTTTGCCACGCACCAACACAACGCACACCATATCCATCAGCTCGGCCGTGCGCACCGTCTGTGTGTTGACAAGTCCGGTGAGCAGCACCGCTTGATCCTTTACAAACGCTAAAACATCGCTCATAAGGTCGCTGGAACATGCAGTGTGCACCTCGGTATCTATGAGATCCTCGCCGCTGATTATGCTTGCCTCTAAAATGTCCGCTATATCCTTTATTGTCATGTTAAAAACCTATCCTTTCCATGATATATTGTACTGTGTTCTTTAATTATACAATAGCCGGCACAGCGGTGCAAGATTTTTCTTAAATTTATATAAAAATTATTTAAAAATGTGTTTACTTTTTAAAATATATATAGTAATATGGTGATAACGTAATTTTGATATGGGGTACAATAATATCTTTCCTCGTATCCATAAAAAAGGGCACGATTTTGTGCGGAAAAGGAGACTAAATCAATGAGCAAGAAGTTAAAGGTTGGTATTATCGGTTGCGGAGGCATCACTTCCAAGCATCTGCCGGCGCTTGAAAAAAACCCGGATGTTGAGGTGGTGGCATTTTGCGATATAATCTTAGAACGTGCGGAAAAGCTCGGCGAAAAATACGGTGCAAAGGGCTATAAGGTTTATACCGACTATAAAGAGCTGTTAAAGGATGAAAGTATCGACGTTGTGCACGTGTTGACACCCAACCGTGAGCATAGTTTCATCTCCATCGATTCCCTCAACGCTGGCAAACACGTTATGTGTGAAAAACCGATGGCAAAAACTTATGCCGAGGCAAAAGAGATGTGTGAGACCGCTAAAAAGACCGGCAAAATCCTATACATAGGCTACCAAAATCGTTGTAATCCGGCATCACTCTATGCCAAAAAGATGTGTGCGGCAGGCGAGCTTGGCGATATCTACTATGCAAAGGCTCATGCACTTCGTCGCAGAGCAGTCCCGACCTGGGGTGTCTTTTTGGACGAGGATGCACAGGGCGGCGGTCCGCTCATAGATATCGGAACACATGCGCTTGACCTTACACTCTACTGCATGGACAACTACAAGCCGAAGATGGTGGTAGGTTCTGTGTTCAAGAAGTTGGGCAACCAGACCGAGACCGGCAACGCTTGGGGCGACTGGGATTCGACCCAATTTACTGTTGAGGACTCGGCATTCGGCTTTATAAAGATGGAAAATGGTGCGACAATCACACTGGAAGCCTCCTGGGCTCTCAATATTTTAGACGCTAAAGAGGGACAATGCACCCTTTGTGGTACCGACGGCGGTTTAGACATGTCGGAGGCTGGCAAAAAACTGCGCTTTAACTGTGCAAAACACGGCGCTCTCTCGGTATCAGAGCCGGCACTCGGCGCAGGTGGAGTTGCATTTTTCAGCGGCACGACAGAGCGTCCCGAGGACATTGAAAACCGCGACTTTTATGATGCAATCCTCAAAGGCACAGCTCCCCGTGTTACCCCCGAGCAGGCGGCGGTGGTCACCAGAATTTTGGAGGCTATCTATGAGTCCGACCGCACCGGAGCGCCGGTATTCCTCGACTAATTAATGC
>CAYJMO010000028.1:17612-24046 GCA_964371365.1 uncultured Oscillospiraceae bacterium | reverse complement strand
GTTATATATTCCGCGAAAGTCCATCGGAAAAATGTGGGAACTTTGCGTGGGAATTCGGTAATAATTAAAATGTAACATGCGAAAAATGGCTTGATATCAACGTTTATTATAGGTAGTTGCTGAGTCTGCAGATGAATTTCGAGTGCGGCTCGTTATGACCTCTTCGATACTTCTCCATAGTATAATTATTCAGTTTTTAGGGCGTATCATATGATGCAGAATAATCCCACTCATTGTATTTTACTATCTTTAATGAGAAAAAGCAATATGTTTTTTGAAAAAAAATAAATTTTTATTCATTAATTGTATTAAAACATATATCCAATACTTCACACAAACGTTCGCTATGCTTTTTAAAATACAGCCAACCAATGAGGCATTCTACACCTGTGGCGGCTCGATATTGAGATTGGGTGGCATTTTTGGGTACACCGCCACTATCGGTATTTCGACCTCGTTTTAAAATAGCTAACTCTTCATCCGAGAGGTGTGTCACTAAATTATTGTACGCTTTAGATTGACCTTTTGCACTTACCGTTTCGGTTGTGGTCCGATGAAGTAGGGACAGATGTGCCATTCCAGAACGAACAAGACGCTCACGTACATACAATTCCAGTACAGCATCGCCTATATATGCAAGAAGATTTGGAGAGCGTGTTGCAAGCTCTACATCGCTTAAAGTTAGCAACTCATCCCAGTCAAAAGATTCTCTATTGCTCAATGATTAATCCTCATTCCCTTATTCCACAAAGTCAAAAGACCATTCCCCGATGTAGACTGTATCCCCTTCGCTGGCGCCTTGTTTGCGCAGTTCCTCAATAATTCCGGTCTCTATCATAACGTTAGAAAAATGCTGTAAATTTGAATAATCGCTAATGTCGCTACCCATTAATAATCGCTCGACAAATGGCGCATCAACATAAAATTCATCGCCCGAAACCTGTTTAATCTCAAATGTTCGCAGCGGAGCGGGAGAGGGCGGCACATACTTTTCTATATCAATAGTTGGTTTTTCTATGTCCGCGAGTGCGTGATAACTTACCTCTATAAGCTCACGTACACCCTGATGAGTGGCTCCGCTTATAAAATATACCGGTATATCTTCTGTTTTCGCAAAATCTTTTAATGTCTGCTTTTGCTCTTCACTCGCTATATCCGATTTTCCTCCTACCAATATTTGAGGACGTTCTGATAGTTTATCGGAAAATGATTTTAATTCGTTATTTAATACCTTATAGTCCTCTATCGGATCTCGTCCCTCAATGCTGGATACATCGACAATATGCCATAGAAGTCTGCATCGTTCAGTATGGCGTAAAAATTCATGTCCGAGACCTGCACCCTCTGAAGCACCCTCTATAATTCCCGGAATATCCGCTACAACAAAACTTGCCTCTTCCGATACCTTCACGACACCTAATGACGGAACAAGTGTAGTGAAATGGTAATTTGCAATCTTAGGTTTTGCCTCCGACACAACCGACAAAAGCGTTGATTTGCCGACATTTGGAAAGCCCAATAATCCTACATCTGCAATGAGCATAAGCTCTAATATTACCTCAAAACTCTCGCCGTCTTTGCCTGGTTTTGCAAAGTTCGGCACCTGTCTTGTAGGAGATGCAAAATGTTGATTTCCGAGACCGCCTTTGCCCCCTTTAGCGATTAAAACAGGGACGTTCCCAGAAATATCGGCAATCAAATGTCCAGTTTCCAACTCTTTGACTATCGTTCCACGCGGGACACGAACAGTAATGTCCTCGCCACGTTTACCGTGTCGATTTCTATAACTTCCCGCCTCGCCGTTTTCTGCTTGATATCCCCTTTTGTACCTAAAATCAAGCAGGCTGGACAGGTTATCATCCGCCACAAAATATACATTGCCGCCGTCGCCGCCGTCACCGCCGTCCGGTCCGCCAGCCGCAACATATTTCTCACGTCGAAAGGATACCGATCCGTCACCGCCTCGGCCACCCTTGATCTTTATTCTCGCTGTGTCAAAAAACTTAGATTTCATTATAGATGTTTATTCCTTTGCAATTTCAATTATGGAGGATGTGATCAGACGTGCAAAATAATCACGTACTTTCTCTGCTGCTCTGTTCACGTCCTCCCCGGAGAGTTTCTCGCCCGTTATTCCACTCGCTGCATTGGATATACATGAAATTCCACATACTTTCATACCGGCATGGTTTGCGGTAGTAGCCTCACAAGTGGTACTCATTCCAACTGCATCAGCGCCAAAACGCTCAAACATTCTAATTTCAGCCGGTGTTTCAAATGCCGGTCCTGTAGTTTGAAGGTAAACGCCCTTTTGGATTATTAGTCCTAATTTATTTGCTGCGCGCAGTATTGCATTTTGTAGTTCCGGTTTGTAGATATCTGTCATATCGGGGAATCTGTCACCGAATTGTTGTATATTCTCGCCGATGAGCGGTGAGGGTGAAAAACATGAGATGTGGTCGGTAATCATCATAAAGTCACCCACGCGAAATTGTCGATTAATTCCACCGGCAGCATTGGTCAACAGCAAATATTCTGTCCCCATCATGCATAAAAGTCGAATGGGAAGAACAACCTTATCTATGGGGTACCCCTCATAATAATGTACCCGTCCCTGCATTATTGCAACCGGAATCCCCTCAATATGCACAAATACAAACCGTCCGACATGTCCCGGCGCTGTCGATACCGGAAAATCATCTATCTCACTATAGGGTATCTCTCCCTCAACATCAAATTTGTTTGCAAAATCTCCAAGTCCGCTTCCTAAAACAACCGCAATCTTGGGCTTGAAAGGGATTCGATGCTTGATACTGTTATAACATTTAAGTAAATCGTCATAGGTTGTCATGACTATACCTCTATCGGGTTATTCTTCTACATTCAAGATAGTATCTTTTGTCGGTGCCGTGTCCAAGTGAAAAGTACTTTTTGGGGAAAACTCCGTTTTTTTCAATATATGGTATCAGTTCAGATTTTTGTGGATAGGGCATCAATAAACCTATTCCATCTTTGGAGAGTTCCCGGAGTTCATCATCTCCATGGATATAGTCTACCGTAGCGCCATCAACTTTCTTGATAACCTCCTCACAGACAACGTCAGTTGCTAATACACACAAAGGATAACGATTTTCATCATATTCAATAATATGTTCACCGTCCCTGTGATATATACTTATGCGACCTTTTCCATTCCCTAAAACATCGTTCGATATTTTCTTAAAATCCTCTAAATTCACATTGAATAAAATGCGATGTATTGGGAGAACCGGGAGCGCGTCACTATAAAGATTAACTATCTCTACAAGACAGTATCGAGCAGGATGGTCTGTAGCAGCGTCCCCAATTTGTTGCTTGATTTCTTGGTATAACGTCTTTGCCGCCGCAAGAGAGTGGTTGCCGTCACCTACATATAATTTTGTTATTTTTACCTGTATGTCCTCCAGCATCCTATCATCCGTGACAGCATACCCCTTTATCTTTCCGCCATTCTGTTGTAATTCAAAATCATAAAGCTTTTTTAACGGCTGTTTAAATATAGGCTCAATAATACCTTTTTCAGCATCGTCAAGCAACATGAGAATGTGTGGGCACTCCAGTTCACTGCGCCGCCGTGCTTCACAACGTGCCGGAATTCTTGACACAATAGTATTTTCTGTCGGCAGAATGTTAGCAGAACTACCATCAAAAGCATATTGTTCAAGATCGATTGCTACCACCAACCCTTGACGAACACTCCCATCCGACAAAATTCGTTCCACCGCTACTGCGCCATTGACAACATTTGTTAACACGTCCCTAATATATTGCTTCGTGACCGTTGGTAATTGCTCCAAACGATGTTGCTCCCATTCGGTATGCAGATATATTTCCGGTAGAATGAAATGTGCTGATGAAGGCACGCTCTCCGCAAGCCTTTCTACCTCATTCCAATAGGGTTTGTTGCTGGTAAACTGGTCACAGGCAACGACCGCGAAGCGTGTCAATGACACATCATCGCTCGGTAATAAAATTGGAGTTTTGTTAATTATTTTCATGTTTAATCCTATAGCTTAACGCTTCCAATGATTCTCGAATATGTACATTTTCTACCTTAATCTCTTCGCTGAGGGGTGCAAGATTATAATGACTAAAATTCCAAAAATTCTTAATACCACACTTTAACAGGGTAGGGGCAATACCTTCAGCCGCAGTTGTCGGTATACACAGCACCGCCACTGCCGGACTGTTTTCGGCACAGTATTCATCAATACCGGCTATATCAAGGCAGGTAAGATTTTCTATCTTCTCCCCTATCTTCGATGGGTCATTATCGAAAACAGCAAGAAGGTTATACCCTTTTGCAACATTTTCAAGGTATTTTATTATTGCACTACCTAAACTTCCCGCTCCTATAAGGATACAGTCAAGCGGTTTTTCGGCGTATATTCGTTGCTCCAGCTCCATCCTGAGATCGGTGACAAGATACCCTATTCCCTGACGGCCGAGACCTCCGAGGGAATTAAAATCTTGTCGCACCTGACTTGCTGTGGTACCGAGCCAGTCTGCAAGTTCTCGTGAAGAGACCTTTTTTACGCCTGTCTTTTCAAGCAGAGTCACATATCGAAGATATCGCGGTAACCGCCGTATGACCGGCA
The DNA here is from genome assembly GCA_964371365.1 of uncultured Oscillospiraceae bacterium. GTDB lineage: Bacteria > Bacillota > Clostridia > Oscillospirales > Ruminococcaceae > CAYJBH01. Next base: position 19,409 of record CAYJMO010000028.1, on the reverse strand, counting down.
GTGAAACTTTATTCTTATCCATCTATCTTACTTTTCACGTAATCTGCGAACTCATGGCATGTGCAACCGCTGTCACGACCGGTGATCTTAATCTTAGCTTCGCCATACATACACTCATCCAACGCCTTTTCCAGCTGTTTCGCTCTGTCGGCATATCCGATATGCGCAAGCAACATAACCGACGCACGGAACATGGAGCAGGGGTCGGCGTAATCACCGCGCCCTTCCGAAATCATGCGTGGTGCACTGCCGTGGATTGCTTCAAACATGGCGTATCTTTTACCGATATTAGCACTGCCAGCCGTTCCGACACCACCTTGGAATTCCGCAGCCTCATCGGTGAGGATGTCTCCGTAAAGGTTGGGCAGAACAAACACCTGAAAGTCGCGTCTACGCTTTTCATCCACTAACTTTGCGGTCATAATGTCGATATACCAATCATCCACCTCTATGCCGGGATAGTCCTTAGCCACCTCGTTGCAGAGCTCCAAAAAGCGTCCATCGGTTGTTTTTATTACGTTAGCCTTGGTCACTATCGACACCTTGGTCTTGCCGTTTGCTTTGGCATAATCAAACGCCGCCTTGGCTATACGTCTTGTACCCTCATCGGTGGTTACGGTGAAATCGACCGAGACCCCACCCTCTAATGAAACACCTTTCGAGCCGAGTGCATATGCACCCTCGGTATTTTCACGAAAAAATGTCCAGTCAATACCCTGTGCCTCAACCTTAACCGGGCGAACGTTAGCAAACAGGTCTAACTCTTTACGCATTGCAACATTTGCACTTTCAATATTCGGTAACCCGTCCCCTTTCCGTGGGGTGGTTGTCGGTCCTTTTAATATAACGTGACACGATTTTAACTCGTTGAGTACATCCGCAGGTATTGCACAGTTTTGTGCCGCACGATTCTCGATGGTCAAGCCGTCGATATTCAGGAACTTTATCTTACCGGCATCCACCTCATCCTTTAGGATATATTCAAGGATTTCCGCCGATTTTTGTGTGATAACCGGACCTATGCCGTCACCGCCGCAGACGCCTATAACAATCTCGGGCAGTGCTTTATAGTCCACAAACTCGGCGTCTGCCATGCCGACGGCTCTCGCCTGTTGCTCCACTAAAAGCTCTTTGAATTTTTCGGTTGCCTGTTCTATGTTTATCATCGTTTTAACCCTTTCCATCCTTGTTATATTCTTAAAACTCCGCCGTGCATTATAATCTCCTGTCCTCTTTGCGACAAAGTTGCCAGGAGATTTATCTCTCTGCCGGATATTTTTGCGACAAACTCACCCGACTTCATTCCCTCGTGTATGTTAGAAATTTCAATAACATCACCCTCTTTGACAACGTCGTAGTCGGATGGGTCTGCAAAGGTGAGAGGAAGTATTCCGTTATTAATCAGGTTCGCTGTATGAATACGCGCAAAGCTTTTGCAGATAACTGCGCGTACACCGAGGTAGAGCGGAACAAGAGCGGCGTGCTCACGTGAAGAGCCCTGTCCGTAATTCACGCCACCCACGATCGCACTGTTGCCTAATTTTTTTGCACGCTCTGCAAAATCCTCGTCACACACCTTGAAACAATAGTTTGACAGGTGCGGCACGTTGGAACGGTATGGCAAAATCTCCGCCCCTGCTGGCATGATATGGTCGGTTGTGATATCATCGCCGACCTTGAGCGATACCGGCAGGTTGAGAGTGTCCGGCATAGGGGGACATACCGGGAGCGGTTTAATGTTCGCCCCACGAAGAATCTCGACACCGTCCGCCGAACTTGCAGGTTTAATAAACATGT
>CAYJMO010000028.1:0-17602 GCA_964371365.1 uncultured Oscillospiraceae bacterium | reverse complement strand
TGTTGTCGTTCAGATCATACTCCAAAGTCATGGCAATCTCACTGCCATAGTCCTCCGTTTTTGCCGCAGAAAAATAGCCGGAAATCGCACTCGCCGCCGCTGTTTCGGGGCTGACGAGGTAAACCTGTGCATCCTTTGTGCCGGAGCGACCTAAAATGTTACGGTTGAATGTACGAAGACTGACACCGGCACCCTGTGGCGCATAGCCCATTCCGATACAAGGGCCGCAAGCACACTCCAAGATCCTTGCACCTGCCGCAAGTATTTTTGCCGCCGCCCCACACTCTATCAATTTTTGCAGTATCATGCGTGAACCGGGGGAAACCGATAGACTAACTTCCGGCGGTATCGTCTTGCCGTCCAAAATTCTCGCTACCGCAATAAGGTCGGAAAGGCTGGAGTTGGTGCAACTTCCGATACAGACCTGCTGAACCTTTATGTCACCGAGTTCCGACACCGGCTTAACGTTGTCAGGGCTGTGAGGACATGCGGCAAGCGGTGTAAGCTCGTCCATGTTAATATCAATTACACGAGCGTATTCGGCATCCTCATCGGCGCAAAGGGGTGTATAATCCTCCTCGCGACCCATCAGGGCGAGAAATTCGCGGGTTTTCTCATCACTCGGGAAGACCGAGGTGGTTGCGCCAAGTTCGGCGCCCATGTTGGTGATGGTGGCTCTTTGAGTGACCGAGAGGTTCGATACACCCTCACCGCCGTACTCAATTATGTGGGACACACCACCCTTGACGGTGAGTATCGATAGAACTTTGAGGATAACATCCTTTGCCGAGACACCTGTTTTGAGTGAACCGGAAAGCCTCACAAGGATGCTTTTCGGCGTTGGGATAAAATATGGCTTGCCTGCCATGGCGAGCGCAACATCCAGACCACCTGCGCCAAATGCAAGCGAGCCTACACCACCGGCAGTCGGGGTGTGACTATCACTGCCTATCAAAGTTTTGCCGGGTTTTGCATATTTCTCAAGATGGAGTTGATGGCAGATTCCGTTACCAGGTCTTGAATAGACGACGCCGTATTTTTTCGCCACTGTGCGAATGTACTCGTGATCATCGGCGTTTTTAAAATCACTTTGCAGTGTATTGTGGTCTATGTAGGCGACAGAAAGCTCGGTTTTGACACGCTCTACATCAAGTGCTTCCAGCTGTAGATACGCCATGGTGCCGGTCGCGTCCTGTGTAAGTGTCTGATCTATTTTGAGTGCTATTTCGCCCTCTGTCGAGCCATCAACAAGGTGAGCCGACAGAATTTTTTCCGCTATATTTTTCCCCATTACGGTATACCTCCCTATATACTATCTATTGAGTGCTTTGGAGGCGAGCTCCTGGGTGTCTAATGCAATCATCAATTCCTCGTTGGTCTCAACCACAAGAGTTTTGACCTTTGCACCATCGGCGCTGATGTTTTTTGTGCCGCGGCTGTTATTTTTCTCCTCATCGATAGCCGCTCCGAGAAAAGAGAGTGAGTTTGCGATAACAGAACGGTGTTCCGAGTCGTTTTCACCAATACCACCGGTGAAAACCAACAGATCAAGTCCGTTCATAGCCGCCGCATAAGAGCCGACATATTTAATTATCTGATAATCCAACATGTCGATAGCAAGTCTTGAACGGGAATCTCCCTTGTCGGCACTCTCGCGAACGTCGCGATTATCTCCCGACACACCACTGATACCGAGCAATCCCGAGCGACTGTTGAGCAGAGTTATGACCTCCGCAACGTCAATTTCAAGTTTTTCCGCCATAAAGGACACTATGGTTGGGTCAAGGTCACCGCTACGTGTTCCCATCAACAGACCGGGCAGAGGAGACAATCCCATCGAGGTATCGACGCTCTTGCCGCCGTCGATGGCACATATTGAACTACCGTTGCCAAGATGGCAGACCACCATTTTGAGGTCTTTAATGTCCTTATCGACCATCTGTGCCGCTTTTTGCGATACAAAACGATGAGAGGAACCGTGGAAGCCATATCGGCGCATACCGAAACGCTCATAATAGTCGTAGGGTATTCCGTACATAAAGGCTTTTTGCGGCATAGTTTGATGAAATGCGGTATCAAAGACGGCAACGTGTGGCACCTCTTTGCCCATAACCTTTTGAGCACCTTTAATGCCCATGATAGCGGCAGGATTATGGAGCGGAGCGAAGTCACTGACCTCCTCAATCTCTTCCACAACCTCCTCGGTTATGATACAGGAGGCGGTGAATTTAGCCCCCCCGTGAACGACGCGATGGCCTACAGCGGCTATGTCACTGATATCATTGATGACAGCGAACTCGCCCTCATCAAACAGCTGTATGACCTTGTCGAGTGCCTCGGAATGATCTTTTAAAGGATCGCTGATCAGACAGTGTCTGCCATCTGCTAATTTATGCTTAATACAGGAGCCGTCGTGACCGATTCGCTCGCACAAGCCTTTTGCGAGAACCGTCTCGGTCTCCATGTCAAGGAGTTGATATTTAAGCGAGGATGAGCCGCAGTTGATAACCAGAATAATCATTTTTAGTCCTTTCAAGCTAATTTTTCGTCATAAAAATATAAATATATATTTCATTATAACAAAAATACGACCGAGTTGCAACCAAACTATGACAAAAAAACATTAAAACAAACGGCATATATATTTTTTTGGCAATAGATATAATTTATTTTCAAATTCAGACGATTATATAGATAAAAGAAACATATATATTATTAAGGAAAGGGGTAGGCTATGGATACAAACCTAATCAATGCTACAGGTTACACCACTTATTCGAAAGGTTCGGTTGTTGGAGTAGTCAACCAGGTTCGGCACGTTGCCGATGTAGCTATCGAGAACTCAAAAGTTACGCTAAAGGTGACACAAAACAACACCGCGACGGTTGAAAATGATCAACAGGCACAGTCTCGCCTTATAAATGCACTTATGGAGCACTCGCTCGAGATGTTGGAATCGGAGACAAAACAAGCCGAGGCGAGGGCTGAAGAGCTTAAAACCCTTGCCGAATGTATGAAGATTGCCGCCAAACTGTCGAAGGGCGAGGCATCGTTTGAGGAAATCCGCTATCTGCAAAAGCACGGTATCGAGATGTACTCCATGGCGATGGCATTGCGTGACCCCAAAACAGATGATAGCGAAGACAATGAAACCACAACCAACATAAAGGATGAGGACGGCTCGCCGGTAGCACAAAACCAATCTGTTAGCGCCTTGCAGTCGGCGGTAGCGCAGTTTAGTGTTGAGTAGTGTCGTGCCTGTTCACTATCGCTACAGCATTTTCACAGCCCTTGTCGCGAAAAAGCTGGGTATGTTCAGCTCGTGAAGTCGACCGGAACCGTTGGTATCCTCATAAATGTCGGTCAATACAAAACCGGCTTTCAGCTGCCCCCCGAGTTGCTCCTCTAAGGTATGAGAGAACTGCACACCGTCCTCATCTTTAGCGAGCAACTCCATTTGTTGTTTGTTTTTAAGCGGATTAAAGGGCAGCGAATTTTCAATTCTTTCCTCATCGTTGGTGATGAAATTTATCCCGTTATCCAAACCACACACAAGAATGCCGCCCTTTTTTAAAATACGGAAACATTCTTTAAAGATTGAGTTCACATCTTCCACGTAGCAGTTTGATACCGGATGAAAAATGATGTCAAAGCTCTCATCCTTAAACGGCAACAGCTTTGTCATATCATAGTGAACAATCTCTATTTCATACCCCTCGCGTCGGGCGAGGAGCTCTTCTGATTCAAGTTGTTTTTTAGAATAATCCAGGACGGTGCATCTTGCTTTCAAGGCGGAAAAGATAGGCATCTGCTGTCCGCCGCCCGAGGCAAGCCCCAACAATTTCATATTTTTTATTGATGTCGGGAACCATGTTTTCGGCATAAATTTTGTTGGTGTCAAATATACACCCCACTCGCCCTGCACCGCTTTTTTGTACACTTCGCTTGAAATCGGTCTCCCCCATTCCCAGCCATTTTCAACCCATCGATCTATGGTGTCGGAATTGATATCTTGATAATTCATCTGCGTCCTTTTTATTTTTATATTATCTTTGTATCTTATAATAACATAAATCAATGAAATATTAAAGTGTATTTATCAAGGCTTAACACCGCTCGTTTAAGGTTGACAATTTCTTAACATTCTGTTAGTATTAAATACGAATTAATTTGATATGATATTACAACTATATCGGTAGATTGTGATAAAATATGATTGTTTTCACAAAAAGACAAAGCAAGAAAAGGAGATTAAGCGTGCATTGTAAGATTGCCATTTTTGCAAAACGACGCGCTTTAATAATCTTGACGAGTGCCTTTGTCTTCTTAGCAACTTTATGCTTCATCAACAGGGAAAACGATCAATTTTTTGTGAATTTTTTCGGAAACAGTTTTGAGAGTCCATCGGGTGTAAATATCGATACTCCTGCTGGAACTAATATTCTAACAGTATCTGGTTATAAAGATGAGGTCACACCGGTGAGTTTAAAACATCTCACCTTTGAAAAAGGGGCTTATTCCTTTGATTTTCAGTACGACACCATTAATGATGATATAAGATTTTACATACGTAGTGTAAACTACCTGCATCAAGATAACACAAATGAAACGGTCTTTTTCGAACAATATATCGATTTAAACAACACTTATATATCCAGTGAATTCGTATTAGATCAAAATGTTAACGATGCAGAGGTGTTGATACTGCTCCCACCCGGAGCATCACTTTCGATAGGACGAATTACATTTTCTTCCAATAGTGTCTACAGCAACGATTCTTATGTGATTTTAGCATTTTTCACCCTGTGTTATATCCTCTTTACGTATGTGCTGTTATCGAATAAACAATTTTGCAAACCGATGGATTTTCTTGGCAGCACTCCCAGCGGAAAACGGGTGTTCTTTGCTCTTTCTTTTGTGTTTATTTCCTTGTCGTTCTATATAATCTATCCGATGTTGCATGAGACATTTTTCGGTGGGCATGATTTGATCTATCACCTCAACCGTATTGAGGGAATAAAAACTGCACTTTTATCCGGTCAGTTCCCAGTCAGAATACATCCCGAACAGCTTGCCGGATATGGCTATCCCAATGGTATTTTTTATCCCGAATTATTTTTGTATTTTCCTGCGTTACTTCGCATACTGGGAATGTCCGTCAAAAACTCCTATATAACATTTATCTTTACTGTCAATATCACGACGGCTCTTTTCTCTTATCTATCCTTTACACAACTTTTTCGTTCAAGATATGCCGGCATACTCTGCGCAGTGGTTTACACCCTAAACCCGTACCGACTTGCCAACCTTTATGAGCGCAGTGCATTAGGTGAATTTATTGCCGCAACATTTTTCCCGGTTGTTTTATATGGATTATACTGCATTATTTTTGAGGATAAAAAACGTTGGCATTGGTTAGTATTGGGTGCGAGCGGTCTGTTGCAAAGCCACATCCTTTCGACTGAGTTAGCACTTTTGTTTTGTATTTTCACCTGTCTGCTTTTTCTGAAAAGGCTTTTTGACAAAGAGAAAAGGTTTTTGTCCTTAATAAAAGCCGGAACATATAGCTTACTAATAAATCTATGGTTTATACTTCCTTTTTTAATAATGTCGGTGCAAAAAGATATTGCCGTCTTTAACATGTCGCCGCTTTTATCTATTAAAGCGATAAAAGACATTGATGAATTGTTTTCTATTGGTGTGCTTTCCAACTATCGGGAGGCAATAAATGGTGTAGCTGCAAGCGGTATAGGTGTGACTTTTTTGATCGCGACAATCATGTTTTGTATTTATGCCATACTCAAATACAAAAGGGATTGCAGTAATACTAAATTCTTTGAACTCGGCATCTTTTCCACAGTTTCGGTTTTGTTTTTCACGCTTGCAACTACCGAACTTTTCCCTTATGATGAGATACAGCGCATCCCGATAGTGGGAGACATAATTGGAGCGATACAGATACCGAATCGCCTGATAACATTTGTTATGGTGTTCGCTACAGTTCTGGTTGGAATCTGCCTGATTTTGTATACAAAGAAAGGAAAACAACGTTTATTTACAACAATAGCAATTGTAATATTCTCCACAGTTATGAGTTGGATTTATCTTAACGGTGTCGCAGTACAACCCTTTCATCAAGATTTCGGCAACTCAAGCCAGACAAATCTATTTCAATCAAGCGGATTATCCATTGCGTTGGGTGAATACATACCCGGGAACAGCAATATATCCGATGCACTAACCAGGGGAACAAATATAAAGACAGACCACAACATAACTTTTTCACAGGTAGAGCGTTACGGCACTGAGATGGAATTTAATTATGTAATAAACGATTTCGACGAAAACCATGAATACAAGGTGATTCTACCGATGATTAGCTACCCCAAATATGTCGCAAATATAAACGATCAAGAGTATGACACCACCGCCGGCGGATATAATTATGTCGAGATAACATTACCGGAGAAACAAGGACATGTAAGTGTCGGATATCAACAACCAACAGTATTTCTTTTTGCAAATATTATTAGCCTATTCAGTGCAATTGCTTTGTTCATTGTTTTTTGGTACCACAAAAAATGTGTGCAATTACAACTAAAATTCATAGGCAAAAAGACTTTCGAGGATAAGCTGTCAGAAACCCCGACCATTTTGCATACTGATGACACAAAGTAACTGCTATAATGGACGACAACATATAAACTATGATAAATTTAGCAAAAAAAGAAAAGGGATGATATAATGGTAGTAATTTTAAAAGAAAAACCGGACACCGCTCAACTACAGAATCTACTCAGCTGGCTCGCAGGGCAGGGCATAAAGGTGAGCGAGACACACGGCGAGCGCCAAAGCATACTCGGACTTATTGGTGACACCTCGATAATCGACATCGACCTCGTCAAGGCACTCGACATTGTGGAGGATGTCAAGCGTATACAAGAGCCCTACAAGAATGCAAATCGAAAATTTCATCATAACGATGCTACAATAGAAATAGACAACACAAAAATAGGAGCGGGACATTTCCAGATGATTGCGGGTCCTTGTTCCATCGAATCACCGGAGCAGATTTGCAGTGTAGCAAAAAGTGTTAAGGACGCCGGCGCTACCATGCTTCGCGGTGGTGCTTTCAAGCCGCGCACCTCACCCTATGCCTTTCAGGGTCTGCGGGGAGATGGTATAAAGCTCCTGCTCGAAGCCAAAAAAGAAACCGGTCTGCCGGTTGTAACCGAAATCATGGACCTCTCTCAGTTAGACCTCTTTGAAGATGTAGATCTTATACAGGTCGGCGCGCGCAACATGCAAAACTTTGAACTGCTAAAAGAACTCTCCCGTACAAGAAAACCGATTATTATCAAACGAGGTCTTGCCAATACGTTGCAGGAGCTGTTGATGAGCGTTGAATATATTATGGCGGGCGGAAACAATAATGTTATCTTATGCGAGCGAGGCATCAGAACTTTTGAGACAGCCGCACGCAACACTCTTGACATCTCCGCTATACCACTGCTAAAAAAGATGACCCACCTTCCCATCGTCGTCGACCCAAGCCATGCGACCGGTATCGCTTCACTGGTTATGCCGCTCTCACTCGCCTCCACCGCTGCCGGTGCCGACGGACTTATGATAGAGGTGCACAACGATCCGGAGCACGCACTCTGCGACGGCCCTCAGTCCCTCACACCTCAGGCATTTAAAGAGGTCTCCGATGCGGTCTATGCCATACGCCCGTTTAGTCACAAATACAACGAGGGGAATTAAGCGTGAATATTGCGGTAGTAGGGCTCGGGCTTATCGGCGGATCGATAGCCAAAGGGCTGAAACATTCCACCCCACACACCGTCCTCGGCACCGACATTGTGCCGTCGGTAATTGAAAAAGCTGTCCTTTTCGGTGCTATTGACAACGAACTCACGCCCGAGATGTTACCGATGTGCGACGTGGTTATAGTAGCACTATATCCCGGCGACTGTATAGATTATATTAAAACTAATGCGGAACGATTTAAAAAAGGCTCGACGGTGCTGGACTGTGCAGGTGTTAAAAAATGCATCTGTGACGAGTTATTCCCGCTTGCAAGGGAGCATGATTTCCACTTTATAGGCGCACACCCTATGGCAGGAATTGAATATTCCGGATTTGATAACTCGGGTGCGACACTTTTTAACAATGCTTCTATTATCTTCACACCGCCTATCGATGTGGATAATGAGATTTTACAGAGGGCAAAAAAACTCTTCGGATCCATTGGATTCACCGGATGTGAGATATGCACACCGGAACATCATGATCGAATTATCGCCTACACCTCCCAGCTTGCACATGTCGTATCCAGTGCATTTATCAAGAGCCCCACGGCACAGGAGCACCATGGTTTCTCGGCAGGGAGTTATCGTGACATGACGAGGGTTGCCCACCTTAAGGCAGACATGTGGTGTGAGCTCTTTTTATCTAATACAGAACATTTAACAAAGGAGATAGATTTAATAATCAATAATTTAACCGATTATAAAGAGGCAATCAGCACAAAAAACGAGGAGAAACTGCTCCAATATTTAAGGGACGGAACGAGACAAAAGGAACAGGCCGATGTCCGTGAAATGAAGTAGAAAGGAAACTGAAAATGAACTTAGACAACATGAGAGAAAAACTCAATAATTTAGATAACGACCTTGTAAAGCTCTTTTGCGAGAGGATGAATATCGCAAAGGATATTGCGATATATAAATCGGAAAATAACCTCCCCATCTTTCACCGTGACAGGGAACGTGAAATATTTGAGAGAATGACAAAGATGAGTGGCGAGGAGCTTGCTGTCTATACCAAGGTGCTCTATGCAACACTTTTTGACCTATCTCGAAGCTATCAGTATTCTCACATTGAGTACGGAAACGACCTGTTGTCAAAAATCAATAACACAGTGACGGGTACGGATAAATCGTTTCCAAAACAGGCAATTGTCGCCTGTCAAGGAGTGGAAGGTTCCTATTCTCAACAGGCATGTGATGTCCTTTTCCCGCTGCCCTCTATAATGTACATCGCGTCCTTTGAGGGAGTTTTCCGTGCCGTTGCAACCGGAATGTGTCGATATGGAATACTTCCTATCGAGAATAGTTCCTACGGCTCGGTGACCGAGGTCTATGACCTTATGAAACGCAACAGCTTCCACATTGTACGTTCGGTAAAGCTCAAGGTCGACCATGAATTATTGGCAAAAAAAGGAACAAAGCTTGGTGACATTAAGGAGATATTTTCTCATGAGCAGGCAATCGGGCAGTGCAGTGAATTTTTAGACTCCCTCAAGGGTGTTAAAATCACCACCTGTGAGAATACTGCCGTCGCCGCAAAAATGGTCTCGGAATCGGGTCGCAGTGACGTTGCGGCAATCTCGTCCGGTCGTTGCGCACTACTCTACGACCTGCACAGCATTAAGAATGATATTCAAAACTCAGCCAACAACTACACACGATTTATCTGCATATCAAAAGAGATGGAGATATACCCCGGTGCTAACAAAATTAGCCTTATGCTTTCTCTCTCCCACAACCCCGGCTCACTCTATCGAGTGGTCGCGCATTTTGCGGCACTCGGCCTCAACCTAACGAAGCTACAGAGCCGCCCCGTCCCCGGATCGGACTTTGAGTTTATGTTTTATTTCGACATTGATGCAGATGTAGCCAACCCGGAGGTGGGCGCCCTACTTAACGCGTTGGAGCAGTCATGCGATCAGTTTGTATTTTTAGGTAACTATATTGAACAATAAAAATATTGTTGACATCAATAATTGCTTTCACGTCCCTGTAATATCTGAACCTCTGTAGTTATAATCATTTAACTATGATCAATAAATATATAGGGTTTACTTTCCCCTAATTATGGTGTATAATAATAACATCATAATTAGGGGAATAATAGTTATGCGCATTGCAATATTTACCGAGGGTTACCTGCCGTATATCAGCGGTGTTGTGACCTACGTAAAAATTTTAAAGGATGAGTTGGAAAGAAACGGGCATGATGTTCTGATCGTGGCGGCATGTCCAAGAAACAAGCTCCCAAAAGAGGATATTAAAGGGGTTATGTACTGCTCCTCCATCCCACTCAAAAAGGTCTACGGTTACGGGGTGACAAACCCTCTTAATCTTGTATCCTACAAACGTATCGCCGACTTTAAGCCGGAGCTTATCCACGTTCATACCGAGTTTAGTATCGGTATGCTCGGAATGCAGGCGGCAAGATGGCTGAGAATACCAATGGTCTATACCCTGCACACCATGTATGAGGACTACTTCGGCTATATCACACCTAAAAACATGAAAAAAAGCTTTGAAAAGGTGCTAAAACCTGTGGCGCACACCTATCTCAAAGCCATCTGCAACCGAGCAACCGAGATTACGGTGCCCTCTGACAAGGTGGTGCGATATCTGCGTGCATGTGGTATTTCGAAACATATCAACCTGATACCCAACACCGCCGCAACGCGCGACTTCCTGCCGGAGAATAACCCACCCGAGGCAGTCGAGGCGGCGAGAGCTCATATGGGACTGGAAAAGGACGACATATCCCTATTGTATGTCGGTCGGCTCGGTTTTGAAAAGAGTATCGACGTGATGATAGACCTCTTTGTTGCGGCGTGCAAGGATAAACCGCGCTATAAGTTCGTCATCCTCGGCGATGGTCCGGAGGCGGACAATCTGAAAAAACATGCCGAGGGAACCGAGATTGCCGACCGTATTATCTTCGCCGGTCGTGTTGAGTACAACAAAGTCAGCGCCTACTACAATGCCTGTGACCTCTTCTGCACAGCCTCTACCTCCGAGACCAACTCCATCACCATCTACGAGGCAACCGCGGCAGGGCTTTATGTCTTCCAGCGCCTTGATCGTTTTAACGTCGGGCAGGTTACGACCGGTCTTACCGGTGACGTGTTTGAAACCGGCAAAGAGTTTTGTGAGTTGATTGACAACTATGCCGCAAACAGCGATGAGGAGCGGTCGACAATACGCAAAACCGTCACCGAAAGTTCCCGTGTCTACAACGAATCGGTGTTCTGTGAGCGAATACTCAACGTCTATAATATAGCGCTTTCAAAACATGAAAACAAAAAAAGTAAAGACGTTTTAAGTCGCTTTATCAAGCGCAAATAACCTATACACGAAAGGATCATTTTTCCAATGAACAACAAGAAAACCGGCGGACTTATTGTCGCCGCAATCATCTTCTTCTTCACCGCTGTGAGCGGTGTTATCTCGGCATATATCATGAGAGACTTTTGGAGTTTTCTCGACTTTTCATCGGAATCCGGCGAGCTGATAGAGGAAATCCAAGGTTATGATGAGGATATCGCTCTCATTTATGTTGTCGGCGGTATGTATGACTACGGTGACAGCTTTGAGGCTCGCATATCAGGGGTATACCTGCATCAGGCCACCCTCGCCCAGATTGATGAGCTTGCGTACGATGATAACAACAAAGGAATTATGCTCTATATGAACACCACGGGTGGTGCGTCTCAGGTCGGGGACGAGCTTTATCTCGCACTCATGGAGTATAAGGAACTGACCGGACGACCGATCTACACCTATATGCACAGCTACGGTGCTTCGGCAGGCTACTATGCTGCCTGTGCCTCCGACAAGATCTTTATCGAGCGCAACTCCATCACCGGTTCTATCGGCGTTATTATGAGCACCGTCGACTATTCCGGATTGTATGAAAAGCTTGGTATTGAAGAAAAAGTCTACACCTCCGGCGATTTCAAACACTTTGCTTCCGAGGAGAACGAGGCGGAGCAGGACGCCATCTATCAAGGCATTATCGACGAATATTATTCACGGTTTGTAGAGGTGGTTATGCAGGGTCGCTCCATGTCGGAACAAACGGTACTACAGCTTGCCGACGGGCGTATCTACACCGCAAATCAGGCACTGGACAACGGGCTTATCGACGAGATAGGCGACTTTGACTACGCCGTCAACCGCATCTATGAGGAGACCGGCTATGATGTCTATCACTATTCACTGGTCGGTGACCTGTCGATATTTGATGAGATATTTGCCGCTGTGTCAAACATCGTCCCAAAGAGCGACACACAGGTCTTAACCGAGTTGTTAGAGGACTCAAAGCCGATGGAGGTACTGTATGTACTACAGGATTAACCCCGCCATCACCGGCGGTTTTTGGGTGCGACTCGCGGCTTTTTTGGTGGACAATATTATTGTACTGATGCTACGCGGTTGCTTTTCACTTTTTGCATATGCCTCGATGGCTTTTCTGCCGAACCCTATCTTTTTCACCTACTCCCCTCTCGACATCTTTTTCTTTGTATTGAGCGCAGTCTACTTCACCTTTACCACCTACGCCCTCGGTGCATCGCCGGGCAAATTGCTGTTTAAACTGCGTGTCATTGACTGTTCCGAGCAACCCGGTTGGCTCAACATCCTTTATCGCGAGACGATAGGACGTTATCTCAACGGGCTTATGATGCTTGGTTATATCTTCCTTATCGTCGACAGGGAGCACTGCACCTTTGCGGATCGCCTTTGTGACACCCGTGTCGTCTATCAAAACCTTTACGCAAATAACGTTATATGAAATGAGCTGAATGTTGAAAAAGGATTGTCTTAACTTTAAATCCCTGTTTGCACTCGCAATACAGTTTATCAAATTTTCTGTTATTGGAGTGGTCAATACCGCCTTTAACTACCTGTGTTATTCCTCGCTTGTTCTGCTCGGACTGCACTATTTTTTCGCCAACACCATTGCATGGGTGCTCGGTATTCTTCTGTCATACTTTTTAAACTCACATTTTGTTTTTAAAAGCAAACCGGACAGGGTGGCTGTCCTCAAAACCTATGTTGTCTACGGAATATCCTACGCCGTGACCATGTTGGGATTGGCAGTATTAATTGATGTATTGCATATTTCCGAGTTTATAGCTCCGCTCGTCATGCTCATCTTCTCGGTGCCGTTCAACTTCCTTGCCATGAAGTTTTGGGCGATGAAAAAGCTTGATAAAACTAAAAAGAAGTTTGTAGTTTTTGACCTGGATGGGACTATATTTGCAACACACCCCGGTATCTATTCCTCGTTACAGGCGGCACTTGCCAGCAACGGCTTTGATGAGCTGTCGATTGAACAGCTCAAATCCTGTATAGGACCACCTATGCCCTTCACCATCAATAAATTCACCGGCATTGAGGGTGAGGAACTGATGCGGGTGACGAACGATTATCGTGAGCAATATCTAAAACACGGCATCTATCATTGTGAGCCCTACCCCGGTATGGAAGATATGTTGCGTGAGCTCAACGATAACGGCTTTAGGCTTGCCATAGCCACCTACAAACGTGTTGACATATCCAAAAAATTAATTCATCAAACGGGCTTTGACCGCTATTTTGTCGCCGTGTGTGGTCCGGAATCGGAAAAACCCATCACCAAATGTGAGATTCTAAAGGAGGCACTCGATCATCTAAAGGCGCAACCCAGCGAGACGGTGATGATCGGCGACAGCTACTATGACTATGATGCGGCGCAAAAGTGTGGTTGTGACTTCATCGGGGTGCGCTACGGCTACGGTTTTGACAATGCGGAGGTTTCTCGGCTTAGTGACGTTAAATTTGTGGAAGATGTACCGACACTGAAAAAGGCACTCGGAATATGAAAAACCTGTTTTCGAAGATAAAGCTGCCCGACAATCGACAGCTTTTGTTGGTGATATATTTACTATCTATAGTTATTATGCTACTTTTCGGATTTTTTAGCTTCGGCATCGAATTTGCACTGCGGCAACTCGGCATGATAACCACACAGGAGCTTACCGCCGAGCAGGTAGGTTTTGTCGATATAGTCACCGATGAAAATGGTGTTATCAGCTCCACCTCCGGCGATTGTCAGATTCATCTACCACCCGGCTACAGGCTGATAACCTCGGTCATGCTGAACATTGAGTTCAGCGGTGAGACAGGGGAGCTTACCGCCTACTACACCGAGGAGGAAGGGGAGGAATTTTCCGCTACCGACCGTGTCTACGGGAGTGTTGTGGAGGGGGGCGCGTATTTTGATTTCGGCCTTAAAAAGATTAACCGTGTGAGGCTGGACCCGACCAACTACACGGTGGAAATCGGTGTTTTTGATGGTGTAATCATCAATCCGCAACGCGATTTTCTCGACTATTTTAGCATTGGAGCGTCTGAGATTTATTTTCTCGCCCTGATACCGGCAATGATATGGGCGATATTGATTTCCATAAAACGATCAATAAAGAACGATAAAGAGAAAGGACAACTTTAGCGATGGGGAACGGTTTTTTGCCACTCTCGGTGCCGAACTTTTGCGGCAATGAAAAGAAATATGTTGAGCAGGCAGTGGTCAGCGAATGGGTTTCGACCGGCGGCAGTAAGGTCGGCGAATTCGAGGAGGCAATCGCTCAATATAACAGAGTTGAGCGTTCGGTTGCGACCGCGAGCGGGACAGCGGCGCTTCATCTCGCTCTACTATGCCTTGATGTCGGACACTCCGACGAGGTTCTTGTCCCCACCCTGACCTTTATTGCGGCGGTCAACCCGGTACGATATGTCGGGGCAAAACCTGTATTTTTCGACTGTGATGAAAACCTTTGTATTGACGTTACCGCACTTCGCAGTTTCTGTGAGATGGAGTGTGATTTTGATGACGGCATTCTGCGCAACAAAAAGACAGGTCGCCGCATAGCAGGCATTATCCCGGTGCACGTCTTTGGCAACCTCGCCGACATGGAGGGGATAATGGACCTTGCACGGCGGTACAATCTCTTTGTATTGGAGGACGCGACCGAAGCTCTTGGCAGTGAGTTTAAATCGGGACGGTATGCCGGCAAAAAAGCAGGCACAATCGGTGATTTCGGTGCCTTTAGCTTTAACGGCAACAAAATTATAACCACCGGCTCGGGTGGTGCACTGGTGGGGAACGACACCCGTCTTTTGGAACATGCGAAATACCTTTCTACCCAGGCAAAGGACGACGAGCTCCACTTTATCCATGGTGATATTGGCTATAACTACCGCATGACCAATCTACAGGCGGCGCTCGGTCTCGCACAGCTGGAAAACCTCGATAGATTCATCGAGATAAAGAATAATAATTACGCACTCTATAAGGAGCGACTTGACGGCATATCCGGAGTGAAACTGCTGCCGTTCAGAGAGGATATCCACTCCAACAGATGGTTTTATAGCCTTGCGGTGGAGGACTTTGTCCTCGGCAGAGACGAACTTATGGAGGTCTTACATCAAAACGGTATCGGCGTGCGGCCGGTCTGGGCGTTGATACATAGTCTAAAGCCATACATGGGGTGTGACTACTACGGCGGTTATCGCAGTAGAATTTATCGTGACACCATCATCAACCTCCCCTGCTCGACCTCGCTGAGTGTCGACGACATAGACCGTGTATGTGAGATAATAAAAAAAGTGAAAAAAGAGGGCTGATGGATATAAAACCACTTATAGTATCAAAGGATGATACCGTTTTACAGGCGATGAGGCGACTGTCCGAAACGGCA
Organism: uncultured Oscillospiraceae bacterium; assembly: GCA_964371365.1. Taxonomy (GTDB): domain Bacteria; phylum Bacillota; class Clostridia; order Oscillospirales; family Ruminococcaceae; genus CAYJBH01. Next base: position 2,055 of record CAYJMO010000028.1, on the reverse strand, counting down.
ATGCACATACTCCTACTCACCGAGGACGGCAAGCTGACCGGCGTGCTGACCGACGGTGACATAAGGCGCTTTATCCTTGCAGGAGGTGAACTCTCATCCTCCTGTGCACTTGCGGCGAACAGCAATCCAAAGACGGTGCTACCCGGCGATTTCTCCGGTGCGGAGCGACTGTTTCGGTCGGTGGATACCTCCTGTGTTCCGGTGGTAAACGAGGACGGAGTGCTTGTTGACCTTTATCTTGAAAAGGAGACTTCGCATTATAAAAGTAGCGTTTGCCTACCGGTCGTCATTATGGCGGGCGGACTTGGAACCCGTCTTTATCCTTACACGAAGATACTGCCAAAGCCACTCATACCGGTCGGTGACATCCCCATCATCGAACATATCATCAACCGCTTTGCCGGTTTTGGATGTGAGAATTATCATGTGATTGTCAACCACCGCAAGGAGATGATAAAGGCGTATTTTAATGAAGGCGGCCGTCATGATATCAACTTTGTGAACGAGGACACTCCTTTAGGTACCGCCGGCGGACTGTCACTGTTGAAAAATCGTGTGAGCGACACCTTTTTTCTAACCAACTGCGACATCCTTGTCGACGCAGACTATGCCGGAATATATGCGGAGCATAAGAGCAAGGGGAACCTTATCACCGTCGTATCGGCGTTCAAGCATATTGTAATCCCCTACGGCGTCATAAAACTGTCGGAGGGTGGCGAAATTTCAGAGTTTTCGGAAAAGCCGCGTATCGATGTTCTCACCAACACCGGCTTTTATCTGGTTGAACCCCAGGTGATTGAGGAGTTGGCGGACAACACCCCCACCACCATGCCGGACATTATTGACCACTATCGAAATAAAGGCGAGCGTGTCGGTGTCTACCCTATACGGGAAGATGCATTTATGGACATGGGGCAGTTGGAAGAGCTTGAAACCATGAGGGCGAGGTTGGAAAATGGTACGTAGAAGCAACTATTCGGTTGAAAACTCCCCAAAGCGCGACGAACATGGACGTGTTGTGTCTACCCCACCTAAAAAAAGATTTTTTCGCACCCCCGGCTTTGTCCTACCTCTGCTCGGGACATTAATGGTGTTAGTTTTAGCCCTCGCCCTACGCGGAATGGGCGGGTAATACACCTACCATTGTCATATCCCTTTCTTTTTGCATAGTATGTATCATAATGTAATCGAAAAATCGCAACAGCACATCTTGTGCGGAAAGGGATGGTTATTTTATGATAGAGATAACGACCGAATATATTGAGATTGCACGACTTCGCCCCGCAGTAGAGCGGAGTTGTCTTAACGCAGTCCTACTTCACGAAAAGGTAGGTGGCAGAGGTGAGGATGCCCGTTATTTTGCACGGCTTGCCAAAACCTGCAACAACGTCAACAGGCTGTACTCCTCCCATTATTATGTGGATGATCAAACGATAATCTACATTATACCGGAAAACGAGATAGCCATTCACTCCACCGCCGAGGATAACGACAGCACCATAGCGGTCACAATGTGCATCTATAGCGAGTGTGACTATGATAAATTGATTGAAAATACCGAGGGATTGCTCTTTGATATACTCTCTCGCAACGGTGTCAAGTTGGTGAGTGAATTCCTCACCCTCTCGACCGATGTCGGACTGTCCTGCACATACTTTTGCGATCAAAACCGCTATGCGCTTATTGCAAAACATCTGCAACAACAACTTTTGTCGCTGAGCAGTTGTGGGTGTAGCGACGATCTATCCACACAAAGCACATCCGAGAGTACCGAGGAGGTCGAGGTACAGACGGTGACAATTGAACCGGTAGTCAATCAAACGACCACCGAAAACTGCCGTTGTTATAGCGAAACTTCCTGCGAGGTGTCAGACTGCGATTGCAGCGATGTTTGCACCATCGACCAGCCCTCCCTTGTAAGCGATTGTTTGTTCCCTCGCAGTGGCATAGGCGAACCGGTATTGCCGTCAATACGCGCCGGCGAGACCAACTATCCCCCCGCAGATACCGAGGATGAGAGTTTAGACTATCTTGCACTGGAGCAATACATAAATC
>CAYJMO010000027.1:5099-24311 GCA_964371365.1 uncultured Oscillospiraceae bacterium | reverse complement strand
CAAAACTTTTAGATAATAGCTGATAAGTATAAAATAATCTCCGATAGTTTTAAAGTTAATGTATGGAAGATTGAATTCTATCTTCAAGCACTGTTTCATGGAATGAGTAGGATCTATATTTCGGAATCTTGTATCAAAAACTACTGCATTATGAGCAATAGCATTTCTCAGGTCTTTTAAGGTATATATATATTTATAAATCAAATCCCTGTTTGTGTCAGAGGAAGTATTGAAATTCAATTTTTTTGTAATGTCATCGCGCACATCATATGTCAAGCATGATAGCAGATATCCGAAATCACCCAAAGTTAATATTTCAAACAATGCCCATATAGGAACATCCTTATAGTAGGAGTTATGATAAAAATGTACTATCTTAGGATTTCCCTTCTTATATGCGTAAGAAAGATTCGATTGGATGGAATTTTGCAAAGACATTTTATTTTGCTGTAACTTTTTGCGTCTTTCCGGAGTGGTATTCGATGGCGCATTGTTGTACCCGCTGATGACATTATCATACATATCACTTATTTTTTCTGAATTGGATTTTACCAAGATACTTTCAAGTGCAATGTTCTTGATTGCAGTTTCAATATACATTATTTTTCCATACAAAAGTGATTTTAGTGCAGAATCATATTGTATAGTAGCGAGCACTTCATCATAGGAGTCAAATGACAATTTGTTTTGAGGGTTTCTAAAAAACCGGTATCCTTTATAGCCGTGGAAATACCCGGTATTTCTAAGTTGGCGCTTTTGTGTGCTACCATTAATCGATATTCCATTTTTTCGCAAATGACGCATTAATCCATCTGTTGTTTTGTATCCCATAATACCTCCACGATTGATAATTAATGTTATCAATTATCGAACTATTTAATATTATATCATTTAGTGTTAAAAATTGCAAATAATTGTAGTAATTCCCAAAAATAATTAGTTGCGACCTGCTATACTTTAAGTGGTTATCCTAACTTCTCACTATCATCTATTAATGTGGATGGTGGTGTTCCAATTCAGTATACCGTCCGGTTGAGAGAAAAAAACGAAGAGGCATGCAAAAAGTCGCTGTGAACTTAGTGAAGATCACAGCGACTTGGCACGCCCGGAGAGACTCGAACTCCCGACCCACTGCTTAGAAGGCAGTTGCTCTATCCACCTGAGCTACGGGCGCAAATATAAAGTTTTAGGTTAATGGAATTTCGGGAGGTGGGACAAACTCCTCGTCCAAAATCGTGTACATTTCACGTGCCGAACTCTTGCGGACGTTATCCTCCACCTTGTCCACACGCACCGAAACACGACGGTTGCCGAATGTTATCTCGATAACATCGTCCACCTTGACCTGATAGCTCGCCTTCGCCGTCTTTCCGTTGACGCTCACACGACCGACGTCCGCCACCTCGTTTGCGACGGTGCGACGTTTTATCAGCCTTGTCACCTTTAGGTATTTATCAATTCGCAAATCGGTGTCGTCCTCTCCTTGTTATAATTAGGAGACTCACCGGTAGGACCGGCAAATCTCCCAATCAAAATGTCTGTCCGTTAATTACTTAACAGCATCCTTAAGCGCTTTGCCTGCCTTGAAAGCCGGTGCTTTGGTAGCGGCGATTTCGATCTTCTCTTTGGTGCGCGGGTTCAGGCCGGTACGTGCCGGACGGTTGCGAACCTCAAATGTTCCGAAACCTACGAGTGATACCTTGTCGCCCGATTTGAGGGCTTCGGTAACGCTGTCAAGTACTGCTGCAAGAGCCTTTTCAGAGTCTTTTTTGGTAAGCCCTGTTTTTTCTGATACGCTATTAACCAATTCTACTTTTGTCATTTTAAATTCTCCTTGATTTTATTTATCATAGAGCCCTACGCCCTTTGATTACATTATTTATCGGCCAGTGCATTGTTCGCCTGATCTCTGGCGTATTCCATCAGTGCGAGTTCCGGATCCATTCCGGCTGCCCGTGCAAGCGATACCGTACGGTAGAGTAGAGCGCCGATCTCCTCCCGGGTAGGTGTGCTACCGAGAGAGTTTGCCTCCCTCACCACCATCTGTCCGGCGGTTTTGACATCGTCGGTTTGCCCTAAGACCTTTTGCAGCTTTTTTGAGTACATTAAAGCCGGCAGTGCCTTTGTGATACCGTCGATACTGTCTTTTAGGCTTTTTTGGCTTTTCTCCTGTTTTTTAAGCTCGTCCCAGTTCTTCAGTATATCATCGGTTGAGTCCACCTTGGTGTCGGCAAAGATGTGCGGGTGGCGAAAAATGAGCTTTTTGCATACACCGTCGCATACCTTGTCAATATCAAAGTTGCCCTTTTCGTACTCCATCTCGGTATGTAGGCAGACCTGCAACAGCACATCGCCGAGCTCCTCACAGAGCATGTCTACATCGTCGCAGTCGATGGCATCCACCACCTCATATGCCTCCTCCACAAAGTTGTGGCGCACCGAGGAATGTGTCTGCTCCATGTCCCATCTGCAACCCTTGACCGGGTCGCGGAGTATGCGAACAAGAGTAACAAGATCATCCATGTCATAGGATGATTTGCCAGCAAATTTGATAAAGTCGAAATCTTTCACTTCATTATTTTACCTCATTTTATCAATAAAATCAAGTGGTTTTCGCATTTTTTTTGCAAATGGAAGCAATAAAGCGTCTTTTTTTCGCAGAATCCCAAAAAATGGTGCAATAATTACATACAAAACCAACGCTACACCCATTGCGATAGCCAACGAGACGGGCAGTGACAACAAATCATGCAGGAATTCAAAGGTAAAGTATGCCACCAATCCGACCACTCCGGCGGCACCTATCGCACGCATAAAGATGTCCGCTATCGGAATCTTGAGTCCACAGCTATAGCGTAGGACAAGCGAGGTTAACACAAATAGCAGTGCATAACAGCCGAGCGTGGCAAAGGCGGCGCCGCGTATGTTATATTGTGGCATCGGCACCAGTATGAGGTTAAGTATAAGTTTGAGTGTAGCGCTTGCCAACATCAGCTTCACCGGCAGGTCAGGGCGACCCAGTGCCTGAAGGACGGTGTTCATTGGTATGAGTATTGCCACGAAAACCGCCGCATATCCTAAAATCACCAGCATTGGGGTGGCAATCTCCACCTCCTGCACCCTCGTGGGGTAGAGTAGTGACAGGATAGGGCCTGCGAGTGCCGATATTCCAAATCCTGCCGGTGCTGCAAGCAGTGCGGTAAATCGAAGTGCCGTCTCCACTGCGTTTTGAACACCCTCCTTGTTGCCACGGCGTTTGTAGCCGGTCACGAGCGGAATGATGCTTATCCCGAGGGCTACCGTCAGCGATGGCACAAGATGAAAGACCGACATCGCAACTCCGGTGTAACTGCCGTAGAGGAAGTTTGCAAGCTCGTCCCCTTTTAGCTCCAACCCCAATCCGGGATAGGCGGCGAACAGCTCGTCCGGTTTTTCTATCATCAGCGCTTCTATGTGACGCATTATGGTGGCAAGATCTATCAGCGAGGTGAGGTTGATGACCACCGCCGACAGCGCAACAGGAAATGCCATGGATAGAATATCGTGCGCGATGTCACGTCGAAAAACGCTCCCTCCCATGTAGGTCTTGCGGGATATCACCATCAGTAGTGCAGTGCCGATGAGGTTGGAGAGCGATATTCCGGCGAGTGACGCGGCGGCGGCGTATGGGATTATGGCGACACCCGCCTCCATCATCGTGGGATAGACGGTGGAAAAGATATAGCCGGTTTCGTGAAATTTTTCAAGCAGATAGTCGGCGGCGATAATTGCAAAACCAATGCCGACAAACAACTTTATTACCACCTCCACAAGCTGCGATATCGCGGTCGGGGCCATATTCTGCCGTCCTTGTGTCGCTCCGCGGAGTACCGCCGAAATTGCGCTGAAAAATAGGGTTGGCGCAAGGCAGTAGATGGCAGGTGCCGCCGCCTCATTATGGACAAGCGACGAGAAAAGCTGAGCCGAGGCGACGAGCAGACCGGTGCCGAGCGTGCCGGCAACGAGTGAGATTATGAGGGCGGTTCGCACCACCGTCTTAGCACGCGCCTCATCACCTATCGCCACCGCCGCCGCCACATGGTGGGACACCGCAATGGGAAGTCCCGTCACAAAAAGAGCAAAGAGCGGTGCAAAGATGTTGAACGCGGTGCTGTAATACCCCATGCCCTCGCCGCCGAGTATGTCGGTGAGCGGTATGCGATAGAGCGCACCGATAAGTTTGACCACAAAGGTGGAGATGAAAAGAAGTAGAGCTCCGGTGATGAATTTTCTTCGACTCAAAATTTCCTCCAAAAAAAATAAAAGGACGCACGTTTTGTACGTCCTTTTTAATGAAATGTAGGGGCGACCCTATGTGGTCGCCCGAATGAATGTTCGTCGACCCTACAAATTCACTATTATTACATCTGCCGCTGTCCGCATTTTGCACAGAAAACGTCGTTTACGCCGACCTTGTTGCCGCAGTCGGAGCAGTGGCGTGTCTGGTGGGTGGTGGGTTGAGACAGCGTTTTGGCGCGCTCTATCCTGTCATAGATATCGTCGATAGTCTCGATATACTGCTCCACCAGCTCTGCATCCTCCTGCCCTGTCTTGTGCAGGCTGTAGACAAGTGCACCGAGCTGTTTTTGTGCCTTGCCGAGTTCCCCCTCCAACGTGAAAACATCAATGCGTTGTTTGCCGGCACTGGCGTAGGAGCTGACCGTCTCGGTGATGGTTTGCAGAATTTTTTTAGATTCATCGATGAATTTGTTTGTGTCTATCATATTGATCGTCCTTTCCATACATCTATACTTAATATTATGTGAAAAACTGAGAAATTATACACTATAGCTTAATAAATTCCTTTAGCATAGAGTTTTCCGGCACCAAATTTTTGTCGAGTGGGGTGAAGAGCCGGTATCGCTCACGCAGTGCCTCAAAAAGCTTTGCATGGTTTACATCATCGATATCGGCGGTGTTAATCCCCTCTAAAAACGGAAGCATAACACAGGGTTCGTAGCCGTGGGCGGTGTCGAGCATGTAGTTCGCTTCGTCCTTGTATGCCTTGATGTACTTGATTTCACCATCACAGACCTTGCTCCAGAGTGCAAGTGTTTGGTTGGGTGGGTAGCCTCTGAAAAAGTTATCTCGCACCATGCGACGCGCAAGACGCATGTCAATGCTCGGTATCAGCCGCCGACCTTTGTAGGCAAATTCCTCCCTCATGCTGAGGTATACCTTAAACATCTTGGACTTAAAATGAGGTGTAATCGACGGGTTGAGTGCGTGGATACCCTCGACGATGACCACGCCATCATTTATAACAAAATGTTCTCTCTCGTCACTGCGACGCCCCTGAACAAAGTCGTAGATTGGCAACATGACCTCGCCTTTTTGCACCAACTCGTCAAGACAGCGCACAAACTCCGGTATGTCGATGGTCTCAATGCACTCCAAGTCCCGTGTGCCGTCCGGCAGTATCGGATATTCGCATTGAGGTCGAAAGAAGTTGTCGAGCGAGATAATCCTCGCCGGCATACCTATCTCGCACAGACGTTTTGCGATCCGATTGGAGGTGGTCGTCTTGCCGACCGAGGAGGGACCGGTAAGCATAACAACCTTAAAGTCACCGGCGACGATGGTGGCGGCAAGGTGGGCTATCCGCTCGGCATAACTTTCCTCGCAGAATGCAACGAAATCCTCCGCAGAGCGCGCCGCAAGGTTGATAAGGTCAACTTCACATAGTTTTTTTGGAGGGTAAAGTTTGATCATGGGATTTCTCCTTTTTTGAGGGGGTTACATTCACCCCATTCGTCGTTGCAACATCTCGGGGTTAGTGCTGTATCTCAGTGCCACGTCTTTGTCTATTGTTCCGTTTTTATATAGCGCCAACAGGCTTTTATCCATGCTTATCATGCCGTCATTTTCCGATGCGGTGGAGATAATGTTGTCCAACTGATGTATCTTGTTCTCCCTTATCAGGTTTTTGACCGCCGGATTGACCGTCATGACCTCAAACACCGGCGTGCGGTCGCCGCTTATTGTCGGGACGAGTTGTTGACAGACTATCGCGGTGAGCACCATCGCAAGCTGCAATCGTATCTGATGTTGTTGGTCGGGGGGGAACACATCCACTATCCTGTCTATGGTAGCGCCGGCGCCGGTGGTGTGCAGGCTGGAGAGCACAAGGTGCCCTGTCTCCGCCGCCGTCATGCCGACCTCGATAGTCTCACGGTCGCGCAGTTCGCCGATAAGTATGGTGTCAGGGCTCTGCCGCAACGCACTGCGAAGTGCCATGACAAAGCTCTCGGTGTCGAGATTGACCTCCCTTTGTGAGACGATTCCCTCGGCGTGGGAATGCAAAAATTCTATCGGGTCTTCCAGTGTGATGATGTGCTGTTGGCGGGAGTGGTTTATTCTGTCTATCATACAGGCGAGCGTCGTGCTCTTGCCACTGCCGGCGGAACCGGTAACGAGCACAAACCCACGCTCGTTGTTGCAGATATCCATCACAAGTGGCGGTATGTTCAGCTCGTCCGGATGGGGGAGCTGGAAGGTAATTGTACGGATGACGGCAGCGAAGGTACCACGTTGTTTATAGGTGTTGACACGAAAGCGAGACACCCCCTTTATCGCAAAGGAAAAATCATCATCCCCGAGCTCGGTAAGACGTGACATGTCACGGTTGTCGGCATAGCTGTATATCTGGTGGATTATCTCGTTGGTGTCGCTCGGTGAGAGCACAGTGTCGGTGAATTTGACCATGTTCCCCTTTATCTTTGCGGTCAACGGCAGACCGGATATTATAAAGATGTCGGATGCCTCCTGATGTACAATATCCTCCACCATCGTCTTAAAATCCATCTTTCCCTCCCTTATTCCGGCACAAATACCGACATGGTGTTATCCTGTTCCCACTCGTCGGCGTAAATTAGTTTCGATGACATTAGTTCATATCGCACCGCACGGTCATAGTACAGTGCCAGAACCGTCTCGATAGTCTCATACTCGTTTACCGCTGTATAATATCTCAGGGTGGTGAGACTCTCGCCTCGCTCTATCTCATAATGAGCTAAAAGTCGTTGAACTTCATCTAAAAAACTCTGCTCATCTTCTGCGGTTATCGAGGATAAGGTCTCGTCAATGCTTTTCAAGGTTATGTTTGATATAGATTCGGCGGCATAGTATTGTTTTGTCCTGTCGGCGGTATTTTGGCTAAAACCGCTGTCGGTGTTCGCCGTCACAAAGCTTAACGAGGCAAAGGTTATAAGTGCGAGCAGAACAAAGACGACGAGCAGCAGGCTCGTGCCTATCGGGACGCTCATGTGTTGCGATTTCATTCTATCGGCACTCCTTTAGGTAGTGGGCGCATATCGTGTGGTTTTCAGCTCGTAAATTATCTCCTCCTCGTGGTAGAGTTCGATGGTTAACATAGAGAGATTGTCGTCCCATGTTTCAACAAAGACCGCGTCGTATATACCGCCCGTCAGGAACGAGCCGCTCTCATCAAAGCTCGCGTGGTAGCCGCCGCCCTGTGCAGTCGCCGCGGTTTTTTGTGCGAGCAGTTCACTGCCACCGTTTTTATATATCTCCGCCGCCGACTGCGCCGCCACGACCGCCGAGGTTAGACGCGTGCTGTCCTCGCCGATGACATAGGATGCCACAAACATCTGTATGCAGACGATGGAGCCGAGCGAGAAGAAGAGTATAGATATTATAAGCTCGATAAGAAAAAGCCCTGATTTAGATTTCATAGCACCCCCTTATAGCGTCGACAACGTCACGGACAGGACATTGTCGGTATGGTCGGTGACGGTAAATGTGAACAGCTTGTCATCACTTTCAAGCGAGAAATCTTTAAGCTTTAAAAGAGGTTGTCCGGCTTTTAATTCCGGGGTTATATCCACCTTGGTGAACAGCTCGCAGAGATATCCATCGTGCAGATAGATATATCGTGCAAAATAATCCCCGTCGTCGACCTCGACAAGTTTGAGGGCTTCCTGCCCCTCCACCTCGACAAGTGAGATCGCCTGTTTTGCATCGTTTTGATCCACCTGCTTTTTTATGTAGGATATTGCGGTACGCGACGAGAAGGAGCTCTGCATCCCCTCGGTAATGTTCTCGTAGACCTTTGTTCCGGAAAACACCAGTAACAACGCGGTAATCGCAAACAACGCAAACAACGACAGCACAAACAGCATGTCGACGGTGTGTTGTTTACCTTTGAAGTTAATTGTCATTTTTATGACCGCTCCTTTCCGATGTTATTTCCGGTTTAGCCGTAACCGCCATGAAGCATAAACTATGCATACATTAAGAATTTCCGCTGTAAGGTATGATTGAGATGTCCGGCATAATGTTGGAGGCAAACGCCTCATAATGGACGATGTATTTATTTTCGTCTATCTGTATTCCGTATCGTTCCTGCACCTCTTCTATCGAGGTGGGGTACGCGCCGGTCGTGGCATAGCTATGGGTGAGACTGCGGGTCAACGCATCGGAAAGAGCCTTGACACCGAGATCCTGCCCTGCCGAGTCCACCGAATCCATTCCACGATAGATAATTATCCAAAAAAGGATAAAGACGACAAAGGAGATTATGTATCGGGTTTTAATCTTGTTCATTATCAACCTATCTGAGAGATGATGTTCATGAGCGGCAACATGACCGACAGCAGTATAGCGCCGATGATTACCGAGAGCACCGCGACTATGGTTGGCTCGATGACCGACACGATGTTGTCAAGGCGTCGAGAGACCTCCTCGTCATAGCGCTGTGAGATACTGTGCATAATTTCATCCGCCGAGCCGGTCTTAAAGCCGACCGCGAGCATACGTGCATACACTCCGGAAAAGATGCGGTTTTCTACCATGGCGGTGGCAAATGGCTTGCCGTCTTCAATGTCATGTTTTATATTGTCAATCTTGTCGCGCAGTTGTTCGTTATCCACCAAACTTCGCACCATACCGAGGCTCTCGTCGGTGTCAAGACCACTGCTGAGCATAAGCGACATGCCCCCGGCAAAGCGGGATACAGCGATACTATCCGAAAGGTTTTTAGTAAGAAAAGAGCGCTCTTTAAATTGTTTAAACAGCATTCGACCCTTGGCGGTAAAGCGAGCTAAAACAACTAAAACGGCAACGATAGCCGCGATGATAACAAGGACGATGATGTTGTCCGATATCCAACTGCCTAAATCTAAAAGCACGCGTGAAAAGCCGCTTACCTCACTGCCGAGCTGTACAAACACCGAGTTGAAGATGGGCATGACCCGAACCACCAACACGCCGACCACGAGCAACATCATGATCACCATCGCGAGGGGATAGGTGACGGAATGTTTTATGGAGCGGCGCAGGTTATCCTCCCGCTTATAGTAGGTGACGAGCGAGTGAAAGACCGATTCGAGCTTGCCCGAGACCTCACCGATTTTAATCATATGTATCATATAAAATGGAAAGACGGCGGTTTTTTCCAGTGCATCGGACAGCGACACCCCCTCCTCCAACGAGGATATAACGGAATAAAAGAGCTGTTTTGTTCGCTCGTCATCCGATTCCTCCTGCAGGACATAAAATCCCTCAATGACCGTTATACCGGAGCCGAGTATCAGCGAGAGTTGCTCGCAAAATATACCAAGGTCGGCATAGCTGAGTTTTTTAGTCGTGTCAGTAGATATATTTTTCTGCATAGTTTTCTCCATCTCCTGTATATGTTGAGTCGGCGCCCCCGTCGGTAAAGGTAGGGTCCATCAATTTCCATTGTTCGCCGTCAAACTCTATAACATCCTCAATCCAACCGGTCTCGGCGGTGTGCACCGATATCCAGGCGTGATAGACCTCCCCTGCATAGCCGATGACAAGTCGTGTCGGCACCCCCTGTGAGCGGAGCATCGCCGTCATCAGTGAGGCATAGTCAAAGCAGATGCCCATACCGCTCGAGAGTGTCTCGTCTATGACCGGAAGATATCCGGCAATCTCGCCGTTTACCGCCTGCTCTGCCTTGTCGTGGTCGTAGGCCACAACATCCATTATATAGTAAAATACCGCGGCAATAAAGTCGAGATCTGTCTCGGTATAGCTGTATAGCTCACCGGCTTTTAGAACGGCGTCACTGGTCGAAGAAAAGTCAACATACTGGTTCGGGTAGAGGTAGGGCAGCAGCTCGTCTTCAATTGTGACGGTGAGGGTCTGGGTGTCGACGTTGTAATACTCACTACCGCTTGCTTGCTCGAAAGTTTTAAAGGTATAGTCTCCACTGCCGGAGTGCAAGGAGAAAACCTGATACCCCTCCTTGTCGTGAAGGTCATAGGTGTACTGCACCCCTGCGGCATCCTCAATGCGAAACTTTATCTTACCGATATGGGTGCCGACATACTCCACCATAATATAGCCTTTTGATGCGTTGGAATGGTCGATGACGACATAGTCGGAGGTAAAGACAAGGGTGCCATCGGCGACCGGAATATACTCGACATCACTCGGCTCGCGAAAGGGGACGTTTGAAGCCTCGACGGAGGTCTCGACACTGTCGGGCATTGTGATAGAATCGCCCGTATCTGAATCGCCGGGATTACCCTGCGAGCAACCGGCCAGCAATAAAAGGCATAGCGATAACAGGAAAATTTTGGGCATATAGCCGATTAATCCTTTCAAATAAAATTAGATGTCCATGTCGGACACATCCGCACCGATGTTCTGCATGTTTATGGTGCGCTGTTTTATACGATGTTGTTCCGAGGTGCTGTGGATAAAATCCTTGATTTCGCGTGAGTTTTTGATGTGTTTTAGCGTCAGGGTAGGGTGGGTGACATCGCCGGTGTGACACACTATGGTGCCGAGTCCGACAATACGCTCTAAAAGGCTGGTGTTGAGCGTAACGTCCTGAATTTTGTACATATAACAGTCAAATTCCACGACATTCAAGAATCCTTGACGGATGGTCAACGTCTCCTCGTTCAGCTCATAGACTGTGAAGGTAAAAGGTAATGCAAAAAACAACCATCTTTTTCTCTCACGGTAGGACATAATATTCTCCTTTAATATAGTATGGGTTGGTTGGTGGGGGTTTAGACGAATGACTTTTTTGAGTAATGGCTAACGGTTAAAGGTTAATGACTATATTAACAAAAGGGTGCCGAAGGCGTTTTCCTTAGCTCTTAATTTGTGCATTCAACAGTTAAACAGCGCCGTGCTCAGGTATTTTTCCCCTCTATCCGGGAAGATGACCACCATGGTGGCGCTTTTCCCCTCGGCGGCGATTCTATCCGCCATTATAAGGGCGGCTTTCATGGCGGCGCCACTGCTCATGCCGACAAAAATCCCCTCCTTGGCGACGATGTCGCGCGCGCAGGCGAACGCCTCTTCACTCTCAATCATGATGTGATGGTCAATCCTGTCCGGATCATAAAGGGCGGGGACTATCGCCTCTTTCATGTTTTTAAGCCCCTGGATATAGTGCCCTTTTATCGGTTGCGCCTCAATAATCTCGATGTTCGGCTTTAGCTCCTTTAGCCTTGTGCCGACACCCATGATGGTGCCGGAGGTGCCGAGTGACGACACAAAATGCGTTATCTCACCCGCAGTCTGGCGGTGAATTTCACTCGCGGTGGTCTTGTAGTGGGCGAGCTTGTTGTATTTGTTGGTAAACTGGTCGGTGCAAAAATAGCGCTCTTTCTCGACCGCAAGTTTCTCCCGAACATATCTTATCGCACCGTCGGTGCCCTCGGCGGCAGGGGTGAGTATGACCGACGCTCCAAACGCCTTTATCATCTGGCGACGCTCGACCGAGACCGCCTCACTCATCACAATCTCGACGGGGTAGCCCAACACCTTGCCAATCATAGCGATGGAAATGCCGGTGTTGCCGCTTGTCGCCTCGATAATGGTTTTGCCGTCACACAGCTCGCCGCTCTTTTGTGCCTCAAACAACATGAAATAGGCGATCCTGTCCTTTATACTTCCGGTGGGGTTGAACCCCTCCAATTTGGCATAGATGTGTATGTCGGGATGGGGGTTGAGATGGTTGATGCGTACAAGCGGTGTGTTGCCTATTGCGCTTAAAATTGTGCCGTGTACCATTATATTGCTCCTAATTTAGATTTTAACTATATTTATGCTCTTGTGTGATACCGAGATATCCACCTCGCGGTGAGTTCCGGCGTTCTGCCCGTCAATGGTCCAGGGTATCTCCTTATCGGCGGTTATCTTCACAAAAGAGGAATGCAGGACGGTCAAAAAGTCGAGGTTGTTGTCCACCGGCTCGACCGAGAGCAGGACATTTATAATCTTTTGAAGTTCCGGCAACGAGGTGGGACGGCGCACCAGCGTTATCTCAAACAACCCATCGTCTAACTGCGCAACATTCTTGAACATGCGTCGAAATCCCGCCATCGAGACGGTGTTGCTTATCATGCAGATTAGGTAGTCCCCCTCAAATTCCCCGTCGTCATACTCCAACTTGATGTGAACCGAGCTGTCGTCCTGAAAATTTTTGATAGCCTCCACCACATATGCCGCCGCACCGAACACCTGTTTTGCGTGTTGGGGTGTGGAGTAGGTTACCGAGGTGAAAAGCCCGAACGCCGCGACATAGATAAAGGGTCGCTCGTTAAAAACGCCGGTGTCACAGGGTGTGGGGGCGCTTTCTATAATAAAGAGGGAGGCATCCACGACGTTTGTCGGCATACCGATAGTGTAGCTGAAGTCGTTGGTGGTACCGGTCGGGATAATGCCGAGCGGCGGCCTTTTCTCGAGCGATACAAGACCGCCGACCACCTCGTTGACTGTGCCGTCGCCACCGCAACAGACCACGAGGTCAAACTCACCGCCGTGTTTTTTTATCTTATCGGTGGCGTCTCCCTCACACTGGGTGGGATAGAGCTCCACACGATAGCCCGCCGCGGTAAATCTATGTGCAACCTCAAATATCGAGCCACTCATAGCCCCGCGCCCCGCACCGGGATTAATTAACAATAGTAATTTT
Organism: uncultured Oscillospiraceae bacterium; assembly: GCA_964371365.1. Taxonomy (GTDB): domain Bacteria; phylum Bacillota; class Clostridia; order Oscillospirales; family Ruminococcaceae; genus CAYJBH01. The sequence goes on along the minus strand of CAYJMO010000027.1, from coordinate 11,347 downwards.
TTCATAAGGGTATTATTCAACCAATCATATGATATTATCATAACATATAAATAAGAAAATTAAAAGAGGTAAATATATTATTTTTAGTAAATTCCTAAAAATCAGTCCCACGGTGGAATTTATCCGCCGGTTAAAGAAAAGGCGAAAAACCCCTTTTAATTCCCCTGAGAATATGGTATAATTAACTAAATATGATATTATATTATATTAAAAACAACAAAAGAGGTAGATATTGAGCATTGTCGATGGATTTTTACAGGGGCTTATACAGGGGCTGAGTGAGTTTTTGCCGATTTCGAGTAGCGGACATCTCTCGCTCTATCAACATTTCACCGACAACAGCGGTGAGGGGGCGTTTTCTTTTACCCTTGTTTTGCACCTCGGGACGTTGCTTGCCGTTTTTATCGTGTACTACCGCGATATTATCGAGCTTGCCAAGGAGGCTTTTCTCTCGGTCGGAGATATCGCACGGCGGCGTTTCTCCTACAAAAATGCATCTCCCTATCGCCGTATGCTCATACTTCTCGCCATCACCTTCTTTCTGCTCTTTTTCGCGCTACCGCTGACCGGCATCATCGAGAGGTTTGCCGAAGATGACGACATAATGGTGGAGGGAGTCTGCTTTTTAATTACCTCGGCACTCCTCTTTTTCGGCTCGTCGGTGAAAAACAACACAAAAACCGCCAAGGATGCCACCATTTTGGATGCGGTCAAGGTCGGGCTTGCACAGATACTCGCTATGCTTCCCGGTGTGTCACGCAGTGGCTCCACCGTCTCAACCGGTCTGATGTGCGGTTTTGACCGAGAGTTTGCGGTCAAATTCTCCTTCCTGATGGGTATACCGGCGATATTAGGCGGTGCGGTTTTAGAATTTTTCGACATGCTCGAGACCGGCTTCACACTACCTATCCTGCCCACCGTTGTAGGCTTTGTGACCGCACTTATCTCCGGTGTCGCGAGCATCAAGCTCTTGCAACTCGTACTAAAAAAGAACAAATTTCGTATCTTTGCTATCTATACCCTCATCATCGGAATCATCAGCATTTCATTCGGGATTTACAGCTATATAGTTTGAAAGGAATTTTAACAAGGAATGGCAACACAGAGGAAGCAACCACCAAAAAAACAACCGGCAAAATCGGAGCCGGTTATCAATCATATTCTACTCAGCATAATTTTGTTCGGTCTTGGAGTATTCTGTTTTGTAGTATGTTTTGTGGACGGTTCACAGCATTGGAACAACTTCAAAGACCTGTATTTTTCACTCTTTGGCTTTGGTGGATACACCATCGGCGTTCTGCTGGTCTACCTCGCGGTGCTCGCCGGCATGGAACAACCGCTAAAGGTCAAGGCGATATTTTCCGGTGTGTTTGTGGTGATGTTTTCCTCCCTTTTCTTCGTCTTTTCCTCCAATGAATTAACTGCCGGAGATCTTTCCGACACGGTGGAACAGCTCGCCGAACTCGGTAAACAAAACGACGGCGGCGGTGTCGTGGTCGCGCTGTTCGGACTGCCGCTCGTTGCACTGCTCGGTCGTCCGGTCGCCAACATAATACTGATACTGCTCGGAATTATCATCTTTATGGTTCTAAGCGGCATGACCCCTTATGATATCTATGTTTTCTGCCGTCGTGCCATACGGTACTTTACCGATGGATGGTCGGCGAAGTCATCTTCCACAAAACAAACGGTGGCAAAACCGAAAAAAGAGGCGGTTTATCTGCCGGAAAAGGCGCCTCATGAGCGACCTTTCAGCCGTAGAAAAATCAACCTTGATCTGCCGCTCGGCGAGGACATTAAGGAGGAATCGGGCGAGGCAGAACCACCGTTTACCCCCGACCCCAACATAGTGGAAAATGGACTTATCCGCTCCACCGTCTCGGTCGCACAGGCGGTGCCGGTAGCGATGCCGATATCACAGGTTTCAGCAATCCCCGGTGCTACCGCCATCATCGCAAACGACCGTGTCGAGGGAGTCGTTTTTAATGAGGTAGAGGATGAACCGGAGGAGTCGACGACCGCTACAGAGCAACCGGACAAACCACTCACACCGAATGACCCGTTCCAAAAATCAATAGATTACATACTTAACTCTGAACCTGAACAGGGGGCGCCGACCGAGAATGAACAACCTGTCGGTGAGCTTTCAAACAACCTTGCGATTGAGAGCCTTATCGAAAAGGCAGTCACCCGACGAATAGAGGATGACGAGGTGCTCAGTGTAGCCCCGATGATGCTCGCCGGCTATGAACTGCCGTCGGTCGAATTTTTTGAACCGCAAAAAATAGTGTCGGAAGACGGCGCACAACAGGAGATGCGCACCACCGCCGACCTGCTTGTAAGCACACTTAAAAGCTTCGGCGTTGAGACACGAATGATGGATATCAGCCGTGGGCCGACGCTCACAAGGTATGAGTTGCAACCGCTCGCAGGCGTTAAGATAAGCAAGATAACCGCCCTCGCAGACGACCTCGCCCTCAACCTTGCCACCGCAGGGGTGAGGATTGAAGCTCCGATACCAAACAAGGCGGCGGTCGGCATAGAGGTGCCCAACAAGACGGTAGTGCCGGTCGGCATACGCAGTGTGCTGGACAGCCGTGAATTTAAATCACAGGAGTCACCGGTTACCATCGCGCTCGGTCAGGACATTGCCGGACAGGTGCAGGTCGCGGACCTCTCACGCATGCCCCATCTTTTGATAGCAGGTTCGACCGGTAGCGGTAAGTCGGTCTGTATCAACAGCTGTATAATCAGCTTTTTGTGTAAGGCAACACCACACCAGTTGCGTCTGATACTCATCGACCCCAAGGTGGTGGAGCTTGCCGACTATAACGGGATACCTCACCTGCTGATGCCGGTGGTGACGGAGCCACGCAAGGCGGCAGGTGCACTCGGTGCCGCAGTTGCCGAGATGGAACGTCGATATCGCTGTTTTGCGGAGAATAATGTGCGCGACATACGCAGTTTTAATGCGCTTGCCGCTCAAAATCCCGACATGGAGTTAGAGCACATGCCCTATATTGCCATTATTATAGATGAGCTCGCCGACCTTATGATGGTGTCCGGCAAGGAGGTGGAGGACTATATCTGCCGTATAGCACAAAAGGCACGTGCCGCCGGTATGCACCTTATTGTAGCAACCCAGCGCCCGTCGGTGGACGTTATCACCGGACTTATTAAGGCGAATATCCCGTCACGAATTGCGTTCGCCGTCTCCAGTCAGATCGACAGCCGTACTATTTTGGACGGTGGAGGGGCGGAAAAATTGCTCGGCAGTGGTGACATGCTCTACATGCCGGTCGGTGCAGGCAAGCCACTGCGTATACAGGGCAACTTTGTCAAGGACAGCGAGATACGCGGTGTATTAGATTTTGTGAAAAAACAAAAGACTGCCGACTACGACGAGGAGCTAATCGAGAGTGCCGAGAAGATTGCGGCGCAGGAGCCGGGCAAGGGTGGCAAAAAATCGGCAAACACCTCACAGGGTGAGGATGGCGAGCCGGATGTGGATATCATGTTTTGGGATGCCGCCGAGGTGGTTGCCGAGGCAGGCATGGCATCGACCTCACTTCTACAGCGCAGGTTAAAACTCGGCTATGCACGTGCGGCGAGGATAATGGACGAGCTGGAGACGGCAGGACTTATTGGCGGATACGAGGGCTCAAAACCCCGAGCCGTGCTGGTCAGCAAGATGCAACTCGCCGAGCGCAGGATCTCGGCGGCGGAATAGCGCCCCTACAAAATAACAACCTGCAAATCACGTAAGTCTAATGGTGCGGAGATGGCGAGCACTACAAATCCGGCTTTAAATAAAGGGAAACAACATGACCACCGAAAACTTTCTCCCCACCACCTACGACGAGTTAATCGAGCGTGGGGTGCACTATGTTGACTTTGTATTTGTGACCGGTGATGCCTATGTCGATCACCCGAGCTTTGGGGTTGCGGTCCTGTCTCGACTTTTAGAAAGTCTGGGATTTACCGTCGGCATACTCGCACAGCCGAGGTTTGAGGATTGCGAGGACTTTAAACGATTTCGTCGCCCACGCTACGCCTTTTTAATCAACGGTGGCAACATCGACAGCATGGTCGCCCACTATACCGCCGCAAAAAAACGGCGCTCGAGCGATGAGTATTCCCCCGGGGGCAAAGCCGGTCTTCGCCCCGACAGGGCGGTGAGTGTCTATGCAAAACTTGCAAAACAGGCTTTTCCCGACACACCGGTCATTATCGGCGGTTTGGAGGCGAGCCTGCGCCGCTTTGCGCACTATGACTACTGGAACAACAGCGTTCTGCCATCGGTGCTGGAGAGTTCCGGTGCCGATCTTTTGCTCTTCGGCATGGGGGAGCGTGCAATAACAGAGTTAGCTAAACGTTTTGCGGCACGAAAATCCATCGCCGACATGCAGGACATACCCGGAAGTTGCTATCTTGCAAAATCAGCCGAGGAAATTCCTCTCGGAGCAAGGCAATTGCCCGGTTTTCACAAGGTCACTGCCGACAAGACGGCATACATGAGGGCGGCCATCTTACAACAACAGAACAACGACCCTCTCAACGCCGAAATCTTGGTGCAAAAACAAAAATCCGGATTCTTGGTGCAAAATCTGCCGTGTGAACCATTGACCACCGAGGAGCTGGACAGGGTCTATGACCTGCCATACGCCCGTGCCGTCCACCCATCCTACGACAGCCTTGGCGGTGTCAAGTCTATCGAGGAGGTGCAGTTTTCCATCATACACAACCGTGGTTGTTTCGGCGGTTGCAACTTTTGCGCCCTGACCATGCATCAGGGTCGTCGGGTGAGCGCGCGCAGTGCCGAGAGTGTCCTGCGTGAGGCAAAGCTCATCACCGAGATGCCGAACTTCAAGGGCTATATTCACGACGTAGGGGGTCCGAGCGCGAACTTCCGCGTCCCCTCCTGTAAAAAACAGCTGACGAAAGGTGTTTGTAAGGACCGGCAATGCTTAACGCCCCGCCCCTGCCCTGCCCTCGTCGTCGACCACTCGGGATATGCCGACCTACTGCTTGAAATATCAAAATTACCGAGGGTTAAAAAGGTGTTTGTACGCAGTGGAATAAGATACGACTATCTGTTGCTTGACAAAAATCCGAAATTTTTAAATCAGCTGATAAAACATCATGTAAGTGGTCAACTCAAGGTCGCGCCGGAGCACACCGAGCCGCGCACCCTGCATTATATGGGCAAGCCGGACATATCGGTGTTCGATCGTTTTAGAAGGGTCTACAGCACCCTCTCCAAAAAGGCGGGCAAGGAACAATACCTTGTGCCGTACCTTATGAGCTCTCACCCCGGTTGCACACTGCAAAATGCACGCAGTATGGCGGCGTATCTTACAAAAAACCGATTACATCCCGAGCAGGTGCAGGACTTTTATCCCACCCCCGGCACCCTATCCACCGCAATGTTCTATACCGAGCTGGATCCCGAGACGCTAAAGCCTATCTATGTAGCAAAAAAACCGAACGACAAGGCGGCGCAACGCACCCTTTTAAAGCCGCATAGGTCTAAAAACAAGAAATAAAGTATAAACCAACAAATATACCATATAATAGCTCTGTATCGCTTACAAACGATATAGAGCTTTTTATGGAGGATAAAAAAATGTTAAGAAAAACCGTTTCAATAATGGCGGCGGCAGGGTTTTTGGCGCTGAGTGTATCGAGTTGCTCCATGATGGAGGATACGTCCTCCTCATCCATTTCACTCAACCCCACACCTGACGACCAGTCGGCGGTGACCGACTCCGCGACCGACACTCAGAACAGTGACACCGATGCAAACTCGGCGGAGAACATGGCGGACGATGCGAGCAACGACCCTTCCGCAACCGATGCCGACAACAGCAACTCCGAATATGACGGGTATTCGGTTGAGGTGGAAAATCGCACCGGAAGTGATATGTATGGTGTTCAGTACGCCTTGACCGGTTCTGACGAGTGGGGGGAGGAATACGCCAGTGATATGCTCGCCGACGGTGAATCCGCCACACTTGAAATACCGCGCGGAGAGGACGGCGAGCGTTTCGACCTTCGTGGATACGACAATGAGGAGATGAGTGGCGACGGATGGATTTTCCCCGACATCGACTTTACTAACGACGGGCGAATAATCCTGCGATATAAGGATGAAGCACCGGACTATGATTATGAATAACGAATGTTTTAAAATATAGTCATTCAACTTGAAAACGACACGGGATTGCCCGGCAAAACTTAAGTCTATC
>CAYJMO010000027.1:0-5089 GCA_964371365.1 uncultured Oscillospiraceae bacterium | reverse complement strand
TATCGAGCCGTGAGGATAATTAAATCGGCGTAGAAACACAAGTTTTTAGCCGAGCAATCTCGCGCTGTTTCAAAATGAAAAAATAATTCCCAATCTTCTCTTTGCGTACTATTGACTTTTTTCTTTTTTCGTGATATAATCCTCGAAAGGGTACGAAAAATGCAAAAGGAACGAGGAATGATGTCTATGAAAAAATATAAATCAACTAAGCATCACCTACCCTCTTTTTTTAGTTTTTCTATTTTTATTTGATATCAACGCTATCGGCGTTGATATTTTTTTGTGTGGATACAAAGAAAGGAAACAGTTATGCCAAAAAGAACAGACATTGAAAAAATCTTGGTCATCGGCTCCGGCCCCATCGTTATCGGTCAGGCGGCGGAGTTTGACTATGCCGGCACGCAGGCGTGTATCGCCCTACGGGAGGAGGGCTATAGCGTGGTGCTTATAAACTCTAACCCTGCAACCATCATGACCGATACCAACATGGCGGACAAGGTGTATATGGAGCCGCTCACCCTCGAATATGTCGCGCGAATTATCCGCCGTGAACGCCCCGACGCAATAGTTCCCGGTATCGGCGGACAGACCGGACTTAATTTGTGTATGCAACTCGCTAAAAAAGGCATTCTGGAGGAGTGTGGGGTTGAAATTCTCGGCACCTCCATCGACTCCATCGCCAAGGCGGAGGACAGAGAGTTGTTTAAACAGCTCTGTATCGACATCGGCGAGCCGGTCATCGCGAGCGACATCGCCCACACCACGAGTGAGGCAAAAGAGGTGGCACAGCGAATCGGCTACCCTGTAGTTGTTCGTCCGGCATTCCCCCTCGGTGGCACCGGCGGTGGTTTTGCCTATAATGAAGAGGAGCTCGTTGCTCTGACCGATACAGGTCTCTCGCTCAGCCCTGTCAGCCAGGTTCTTGTGGAAAAAAGCGTCAAGGGTTATCAGGAGATAGAGTTCGAGGTCATGCGCGACAGCACAGATCTTGCCATATCCATCTGCGACATGGAGAACTTCGATCCGGTCGGCATCCACACCGGCGATTCCATAGTCTTTGCCCCCTGCCAGACCCTGCGTGATGAGCAGTTTTCCATATTAAAGGCATCGGCGCTCAAGATAATCCGCGCCCTGAAGATAGAGGGTGGCTGTAACATTCAGTTTGCATTAAAACCGGACACCAACGAGTACTTCCTCATCGAGGTTAATCCTCGTGTATCCCGCTCCTCGGCACTCGCCTCTAAGGCGACAGCCTACCCCATTGCAAGGGTCACAGCCAAGATTGCGGTAGGTCTTACCCTTGCCGAGATCAACCTCAGTGGTATTCCGGCATCTATCTCACCGGCTATTGACTATGTCGTCGCCAAGATGGCACGCTTCCCGTTTGATAAGTTTACCGATGCCTCCCGTGAGCTGTCTACCCAGATGAAGGCGACCGGTGAGGTCATGAGCATCGGCTCTAACCTTGTGGAAATTTTGCTTAAATCGGTCAAGGGTCTTGAGGCAGGTGCACAGCATCCCTACAAGGACAAATATGCAAGCATGACCAAGGAGGAGCTGCTCAAAAACATAGCAACCCCGACCGATGAGCGTATCTTCACCCTCTGTGAGGCCATTCGTAAGGGTGCAACAGCCACCGAAATAGCTAAAACAACCGATATAGCACTCCCATTCGTCGAGGCGCTTTGTAGCATGGTAGCGTACGAAAAAACCATCGCCGAAAACCCCTCTGACCCCGAGATATTGCGTGAGGCAAAACGCCTCGGCTTTGGGGATGAGTTCATCGCAAGGACGAGCGGAAAAACTCTCAAAGAGGTTTTTGAGCTGCGCAAAAAGCATGGCATCATGCCGAGCTATCGCATCGTCGACAACTGCAAACATCAACAGGACTATGTTCCCTACTTTTATGCCAACTATGGCAAAGAGAACGAGAGCATTGTAACCGACCGTGAGAAGATTTTGGTGCTCGGTTCCGGGCCTATCAGAATCGGGCAGGGTGTGGAATTCGACTATTCCACCGTGCACGCCGTCTGGGCGATTAAAAACAGCGGGTACGAGGCAATCATCATCAACAACAATCCCGAGACGGTGTCCACCGACTTCACCACCGCCGACAAGCTCTATTTTGAGCCGGTCACCATCGAGGATGTCATGAACATCGTCGAGCTGGAAAAACCTAAAGGGGTTATCGTCACGCTCGGCGGACAGACCGCTATCAACCTCGCCGAAGGTCTTGCCGAGTTTGGTGTCAACATCATCGGCACCGACAACACCGCCATCGACCTTGCGGAAAACCGCGACAGCTTTGAAAAGATAATGACAGAACTCGACATACCGCAACCGCTCGGTCGTGCGGTGCACAACATCGAAAAGGGTGTCGAGGTCGCAAATTCCATCGGATATCCTGTGTTGGTACGCCCGTCCTATGTGCTCGGTGGACGCGCCATGCAACTCTGCCACAGCGAGGCGGAGCTCAAACGCTACCTCGAGACCGCCGTAGCGGTCAACACGGAACAACCGGTATTAGTCGACCGCTATATCGCCGGCAAGGAGCTGGAGGTGGATGCAATATGTGACGGCACCGACGTATTTATCCCCGGCATTATGGAGCATGTGGAGGAGACCGGCGTTCACTCCGGTGACTCCATGAGCATCTACCCACCCTACTCGGTGGACGAGAGTGTCTGCAATAAGATTGTGGACTATACCGTCAAACTCGGTCTCGGCATCGGCATCGTAGGGCTGTATAACATACAGTTTATTTTAGATGATAATAACGATGTGTATATTATCGAGGTCAATCCGCGCTCCTCACGCACCGTGCCGTTCATCTCCAAAGCTACCGGTCTGCCGATAGCAAACATCGCAACAAGGGTTATGTTGGGTGAAAGTCTTGCAAAACAGGGCTTTAAAACCGGACTTGCCGAGAATGTAAAACGTTGGTATGTAAAGGCACCTACCTTTTCATTTGCGAAAATCCACAAGTTGGACGCGCGACTCTCTCCCGAGATGAAGTCCACCGGTGAGGCGATAGGCTATGATTACAACATCAACCGCGCACTATACAAGGCGTTGCAGGCCGCCGGCACCAAGGTTCAAAATTTCGGCACCGTGTTTGTCACCCTTGCGGACCGTGACAAGGAAAATGCCTTGCCACTCATCAAACGCTTTTATGACCTCGGATTTAACATTGAGGGAACGAGAGGAACCTCCGAAGTTCTCCGCAAAAATGGTATAAAGACAAGGGTTCGCAGGAAATTCTCCGACGGCTCGAATGAGATTGCGGAGGCTATTTCAAAAGGCTTTGTCACCTATGTCATCAACTCCTATAGTAATATTGGAGACAACGAGGCGGTGAACGACGGCTATCTTATCCGCAGGGCCGCGGTGGAAAACGGCGTCAACATCTTCACCTCGCTCGAGACGGTCAACGTCCTGCTCAACGTGTTGGAGGATATAACCATTACCGTCTCCACCATCGACGGTGAATAAGAAATAAATTTGAAATTTGCGTGAAAACACTTGCCTTTTAACCTCCTTAAATGTAATATTATATAGTGCCTACCGGGTATATCGGCAGGCATTATATTATGTAATTTGAGGTTGGTTGATGATTATAAAGGGTGTGATAATTACCCTACTTTCTGCAGTAACAGCTGTTTGTCTTTTTTCCTGTGCTACAAAAACGGACGCCACTGTCACTCCTGCTGTGACTCGTGCGGTAGAGGAGATACTTTTTACCGAGGGGGAGGTAACCATGCTTGCGCTCAACAGCGTGACCATCCGCACCGAAAACGGCATGGAGTATTGCTTTGCGATGGATGATGAAACCGAACTGCCGGACGATGAACTCGTGGTAGGCGGTCAGGTGTCGATAGGCTACCACTCCGGTGAGGAGAAAGCGCAAATCGCTCTGTCGGTTCGTCACATAGAATAGGAGTTATATGGAAATTCAACACAAAAAAGGCTCGATAGCATGTGTCTACGAGCGCGAGCGTTGTTATCTATCCAACCGCGACCGTCTGATTTTTTATCGTGACGGTCGGATAAAGTTTGAGACCTACTGTTATGGTGAGGCGGCGACGCTGACCTTTCAGTGTTTTTGTTCCGCGCCGATGTCACCGGACGGCACACTGCATTGGCCGAGTGATATTAAACCACCGCGTGAGATAAAGCCGCCGGCATACATTCGCGAGCTCTCACCGGAACAGCTGACGGTGGAAAACTTCCAGTTTATATGGAAGCGCATCGAGGAACGCTCGAGTGACCGTGCAAACGGATACGGGCTTATACGCTCATTAATTTTAAAACTAAAATAGGAGATATTTCATTATGATTAAGGTGACTGTCTGGAATGAATACATAGACGAGCATACGAATCCGAAAGGGTTGCTTATAAAAGAGCTTTATCCAAACGGTCTGCACCATGCAATTGCCGATATTGTAAAGGGTTTAGGTGATGCGGTGTCGGTTCGCACCGCTACACTGGACCAGCCGGAACAGGGTTTGCCGGACGAAGTGTTAGAGGACACCGATGTGCTCATCTGGTGGGGTCACAAAGGACATGCACAGGTCAGCGATGAGCTTGCAAAAAAGGTGCAACAGCGTGTTCTGAATGGGGTTTATTGCCCTGCACTCGGCGCACTACAGCAAACCGTTCAAGCTTTTAATGGGCACCACCTGTGACCTGCATTGGCGTGACGATGCCTATGAACGTATCTTCTGCACCGACCCCTCTCATCCCATTGCAGAGGGATTGCCGCGACATTTTGAGCTTGGAGTGGAGGAGTGTTACGGCGAGTTTTTTGACGTGCCACGTCCCGACTCGGTTCTATTTCAAGGATGGTTTGACATCGGTGAAGTATTTAGAAGTGGCATGACCTGGACAAGAGGTTACGGCAAGGTGTTTTATTTCCAGCCGGGACATGAGACAAACGGTGCGTTCAACAATCTTCACATCGCCAAAATAATTCAAAACGCCGTAAAATGGGCAAACCCCACCACATTGCGTGAGGAACAAGGCTCCATAAAGATTGAGCCGACGTTGGAGGAACTGAGAATAAAGGGTTAAAATTCTGAGTGGAGTGAC
>CAYJMO010000026.1:22050-24892 GCA_964371365.1 uncultured Oscillospiraceae bacterium | reverse complement strand
AGCCGTAAAATTGGCACGTTTTGCCAGTTTTACAACAAACGCGTAGCGTTTGTGCTGAATAACTTGTTATTCAGTAGGCTTTAATTATATTGACGATTAGATTGCTTTCATAGGGGGATTATGACGAATTTACGTGGTGTATTGGTGAGGGTTTTTGCCGTCTCGGTGCTCTCTTTGCTGTTGTTCTTTGCGGGGGCGACGGCGGTTTCGGCGCAGGAGGGGGCTTGGTCCCATGTTTATGTTTTTAACCAGCGGCTCATTGTCGGCAAATACTACACGGTCGACAATGACAATAGTAAACTAAGTGACCCGTTAGACATCGCGCCCGCCACCGGCTATCTCTATGTCACAGGCAGCGGTATCACCTACGACCTAACTTTAAATAATGTTGATATAACGGGTCAAAATGATACTGCCGGAAGTGTTTCGTATGGTTTAATCCACGCTAGAAATTATGATATTTCCGGTGAAACCGATGTATTACTAAACATACATTTAATCGGCGATAATAAAGTGACAAACGACTATGAACCAACATCTTCAAATCCTGCGGGAGGGCCGGCTATCGGCAGTAATAAAACAGCCCTCACCTTCACCGCCGACGACGGTGCTTCACTTACCGCTACCGGCTCTGCTAACGGTAACGGCATACAGGGCTCAAAAATCACTATAAACAGTGGCAAGATTATCGCAATTGGCAAGGGTAGGTTTAGCGCTATATATACCGAAACTAATGGTCAAATCATAATAAACGGTGGCACGGTCACGGCATATGGTTATGAATCTGGTGGATATACATTCATTAGTGCCATAAGATCCCAAACCGGAATTATAATAACCGGTGGCACGGTCACGGCGACCGGCGGTAAGGACGGTGCCGGTATCGAGTGTGCAGCGGGTTCCATAGAAAAAAGCCCCTCCCTCACGATAAATGGAGGGACTGTCACGGCGAATGGTGGAGACGGTGGTCCCGGTATCGAATCCGATATTATCACAATAAACGATGGCGTTGTTAAAGCAATCGGTGGCGGCACATCATCCACGGAAAGAAGCGCCGGAATTACCGGTAATAGTAATACCACACCTTATTTTCTCACGATAAATGGTGGCACGGTCACGGCGACCGGCGGTGCTGGCGGCAACGGTCTTGAATATGATTCTTTGGCTACTGATAAATCAAAAATTGAAATAAACGGTGGCACGCTCACAGCGACCGGCGGTGCTGGCGGCAACGGTATCTTCACGAATGCAGATGGACTGCTCATAATAAACGGTGGCACGGTCACTGCGACCAGTGTCGCAAATGGAGACGGAATACATTTAACGGCCGATAGTTTTGAGATGACCGGCGGTAGGTTGATAGCCACCGGTGTACGTGGTATATACAGTGGGGATTCACTCAGCATAGCCGGTGGTGATATCACGGCAACCGGCACTAATCATGCTATACAATCCGTCGGCACTTTAACCATAACCGGTGTCAATATCACTGCGAATGGCACCAATAATTACGCCATACAGTCCGACGGGAAATTAACCATAGAAAATTCCAATATCACGGTCGGCAAGGATGCAAACGGTGGTGAAGTGACCTCCTACGGGGTTTATACCAAAGCTCCTATAGAGATTACAAACTCAAATATTGATATTGATGCTACAGAAACTGCAAGAAATCTTGAAATTCCAGAATTTACAGGAATACACCAGGATTCGCCGACAAGTGGAATGACTATAGAAGACAGCACTGTCGATGTTAATGTAAAAAGTGATTTAAATTATGAAGTATATGCTATATTAAGCACAGATCATGGTGCAGAAATAATAAACAGCACAGTAAATGCCTATGCCGAAGCCGCAACATCAAGCAATACTTCACATAGTATATTTGCTATTATTTTCCGTAAAACAGGAACTGTCAATATACAGAACTCCTCAATAACCGCACAGGCAAAAGGTGGTTATGCGCAAAGAGGTTTTTTTACTACAACTAATCAAAAAGTTAAATTAACGTTAGATTCCTCTCAAAAAGCGCTTATCTCGTATGGTGATAGTGCCGACACTCCAGCCTCTGAAGAACTTTCGGCAGATAAGGTCGATCCAATTAGTACTGATTACTACTACTATGCGTATTTTAATTTAGAATTTGTCAGCAGCACCGCCAATACTGTAACTGTGGCGGGAAATCCCCTCACCGCCGGCACATATTACAAATGGAATGGGACTGCTTTAACCGACGACGGAACTGCTCTTGACTACAACGTCCACCTCGCCCCAAATGGTTACACTCTCACCTTGAAAGGTTTTGGTGATGGTGTTAACGACTCATACGACGGCAGTTGGATTACTTCCACCTCCGACCTAAACGTTGTTCTTGTGGGGGATAATAAACTGACATCGACCGGCGGTAACGCATTCAATGTCACCGGCAAGCTTAAAATATCGGGCGATGGAACACTCGAAGCGACCGGTGTATCTCCTGCCGCCGCCATAACCGCCACCGGTGGAACAACCATAACCGCCCCTGCCAAAAAGACACCTTATATCTTGGCGGGTGATAATAAGGATGCGGCAAAATACAGTGCTACTCCGGCAGGTACATATGTCCACATACAGTTTGCAACGGATTACGGCATAACCGCAGAGGGGATACCTGTCACAAGTGCCAATGCCGGTGATGTTTTAAAGGACGGCAAAGTTGGTTATGATCCCGCAACACAAACCCTAACCCTAACCGGCGCAAACATAGATATCATAGCATCTACAAAGGGGCTTTTATCAATAATTGAACTAAGCGGTGCTAATACGATTACGAGTTCAATTTCTTCCAGCTCCTCATACATTA
>CAYJMO010000026.1:0-21950 GCA_964371365.1 uncultured Oscillospiraceae bacterium | reverse complement strand
CCACAGATACCCTAACCCTAAACGGTGCAACCCTAACATCGGGGATAACCTCCACTGCCGGGAATTTAGCGATTATTGAGATAAAGGGTAATAATACGATAGAACAGGCTCTTTCTTCATCACTAATTGTACCATTAATCAACGTGGACAAAGCTTTCGAGATTAAAGGTGGCATTGGTGACAGACTGATAATAGACACCAAAAATTCTTCTATAAATGCTTTTGCGAGCAATGTACCGACGATAACACCCATTGATGCCAACATTATCACCCAGGTGGTAGTATACGATGGAAGCAATATAATTGATGCAGATAATGGATCACGTGTTGACATACAATTTGCGGAGGACTACGGTATACAAATAGGCAATTCACCTATTACAAGCGCCAATATAGGTGATTATCAGGGCGTCACCTATGACCCTGTCAATAAAGCTCTTATCCTGACAGAACCACGTACACTTACCGCCGGAATAGTTGTTGATGCGGACTCCGTGGTGGAAGAGATTGTCTTTAGCGGCGATGTTTCTATTGTCAATTTCACCGCCGGTGATCCAGCGGTTAAGTTGGATAAAAAAATTACCTTCAGACCCGCCACGATTAGTTCAAGACTTATGATCGTTTCAAATGGCAGTGCATTCAGTTTTGATCCTGCAAACGCGCCCACAATAGCTACAATCTCCGGTTATAATTATAACCTTTCGGTGGGTGAATTTGACATCGATAATATTACATTGACATTTACCGGTACAACAACAAACATTAACGACCTCACAAACTATGGGGCGGTGCAGATCAGCTATACCGCAATCCCTGCACCCCCTGCCTCCGACGGCAGCGACACCACAACACTAATCGCGCCGCTAACGAGTGCAGACACCGACAAATCGATCAGGTAGGCAAACAACAGATGACGGTGGGTTAATGTTTCTGCTCGGCGAACTTATGTCGTTTTTCAAGTTAATGACTATAAATCGGTAACATAAAACAAAATTTCTTCATAATATATGACAGATATTCAACAAAGAGGTGTCATATGTCACGAAGAAATTTTTTTCTCGGCGCAGGTTGTCCTACGGGGTTCGCAGGGTATTTCTCGCAACTCTCCTGCGCGAGCTCTCCCGTTGCCACTACGCTTATAAAAGCAGGACCAGGTTGTGGAAAATCCACCTTTATGAAACGTATTGGGGACTTCCTCGAAAAAGAAAAAAAGGACGTTGAGCTCATACACTGTAGCAGTGACCCGAACTCGCTCGATGGCGTTGTCTGCACCGATATAGGTTTTGCTATCATCGATGCCACCGCGCCACACACCATCGATCCCTGCTACCCCGGCGCGGTGGAGAGCGTGCTGTCACTGTACCATCTGCTGGACGAAGAACGACTTTACAAAAATAAAAAGGAGATAATCGAGCTCTTTGACAAAAACTCCTGTTTTCATGAGCGATCAACAAGATACTTAAATTCCGCCGGCTCACTTATGCAGGACAGTATGAGGGTGCTCGGTTTTTGTATCGACGCCGTCAAGCTCGATAAATTTTGCAAGCGTTTCGCCACAAGAAAACTTAAACCTAAAAAGGACAAAAAAGGATCCGAACAGCTGCGTGTCCTGTCGGCGATCACCCCCTATGGCATTGTATTTTATGGCGATACCGTCAAGGAAATGGCTCAAAATATAGTTGTCCTCGAGGACGACATAGGCTTTGTATCAAAACAAATTCTCGCCCATCTTCGCACCGATGCATTGGAAAAAGGATATGATGTATACAGCTGCTATTGCCCCATGTTCCCGTACGATAAGCTCGATCACCTCATCATTCCGGAGCTATCACTCGCGATAGTGACAAAAAATCGCCACCTTGAATACGACTACGGCGAGACAGAGGTGATAAGAAGCAACCGCTTCATACACCCCGAGAGATACAAGGAGCGCAAAAAGCGGTTGAAATTTAATAGATTTATAATCGACGAACTGCTCGCCCAATCGATGGTTATGCTAAAAAATGCCAAAGATATACACGACCAGATTGAAACCTATTACATAGAAGCAATGGATTTCGAGCGGCTGGACGAGATGCTATACAAATTAAAGGAGCGGTTACGTTGAGTAGCCGCTACCATCACAGTTGCGATGATTCGATACAAAGGTGATAGCACGTGCCAACGCCCCGAAAACATCCGCCTTATACTGTGACTGTAGGTTAGCGTATTCCGCGAAAATCTCACCTCGTTTGCTGGTGACATAGTACGGACGCAGTTCGTTCAGGGCGCGAGCTCGAATATCGTCTGCGCACTTTTCACAGCGACAAGCACCATTAAATCCCTCGGAACTCTCGATAACATCAGCAAAATAAAAGTTGACGAGATCTTCCATGTAATTCTTAACCACTCTTTTTCCCCTTTCAAAAAAGCTAAATAGTTAATTTTATTATAATACTATTTATCTAAGAATGCAAGCAATTTTTGAATTTTTTAGATTATTATAACGATAAAACCAGCAGACTCATCACCGCCGCTATAACTATGAGCAAAAGGTCATGCAGATGAAACTTTTTATGCGCAAACTCCACCACAATGTATATAACAGCAAAAAGTATTATGGTGAACAACGCCGATAATCCACCGTGTAGGCTGATTTTTGCCGCCTCGGCAAGCATGGAGACGATGGTGGACAGCAAAAGTCCGCATATGACCGGCAGTATCCATTTTTTCAACACAGCAAAAATGTCAAGATTGGAAAAGGTGTTGTATATCGCCGCCACATAGTTGCAGACCACACAGCTTGCGGCGGTGGCGAGTGAAAGGGCAAATGCACTGTATATCCATCCGGCAAACATGGACTCCTGTCCTGCCGACACAAACCCGACACCGACTAATATTTTCACGAGGATGGAACCGGGCAGTGCGTTGGCAATCGGCAGTATCTGTCCGTAAAATTCCGAGCCGGAGACAACCCCCTCCGCCACAAATATGCCGTCCGCAACGGTCAGGTATGCCTCACCTCCGCCAAACGAGGTCACCACCGAGATAAGTCCGTTTGTAAAAAAGTAGGTGGGATCAACGCCGGTTAAAAACAGGCAGGCAAAATACAGCACCGCCGTGAGAATAATAAAAGGAATGCTTTGCAGAGTGGGTTTTTTAAAGTCGATTCGCCCCGCGTTCGGTGCCTCGATGGAGTTCTCCTTTCGCGCGTCCATTATGACGGTGATAATAGCGACCAGCATCATCAACGCCTGAAAGATAAGTTCAAACTGCTCAATGTGAATCAGCGGCGCCTTGCCGAAACTAAAGACATAAACCGTGGATATCACGGCTGTTATCGGCGTGCGAATTTTATGGTTACGACCGCAGGTAAAGAACAACACAAAGAACACAAGCACCAAAATATCGATGGTGGAGATGTCAAAGAGCATTGCAGAGCTTGTAAATGCACTCTCAAGTCCGAGTTCGGTGAACAGGTGGCGTATCTCTCTGCCGAAGGTGAGTAGCATGGTGGAAATCATCAGCAGATAGCCTCCGATGGTAAAGCCCACCCTTTTACTGTCCTTCATTATCTTTTGTATGTAGTGAACCAACAATGTTATAATAAAAACCGAAATACCTACCGAGGCATACTCAATGGTCAGCAGTGCACCCTCACCCATCATCGCGATGGTGGATAGTAGAATTAGCATGATGAGCACGCCGGGAAGTGATGTGAGTATAGAACATATCAACATGCCGGTGGGACCTGCCACCTTGTCACCGATAATACCGCCGAGCTTGACCGGCAATGCGCCGGGCGTAATGTTCGCAATAACGGTGCTGTTGGTGTATTCCTCGTCGGTCATGAAGTCGTTTTGTTCCACCGCCTCCTTTTCCATTATCGGTATGAGTGCACTGCCACCGCCAAAGCCGATGCAACCTATCTTAAACATAGAACCGGCGACCTTTGATAACTTTTTGTAATCCATCTTGCTCCTTAACCCAATAAACTATACTGTTAGATATTAAACGCAGTGTTGCAGTTGCCGTTTGCACCCCAGTGGCGACACTCGGTAAAGTTTATAAATATCTTTTCTTTTTGTATGCCGAGCTCTTTTTCAAGCAATTCGTTGATAATATCGCAATATTTTGACAGATCTTCACCGGTGGAATGCCCGAATAGATCCACAGTTATCATGGCGTTGGGCTCGGTTTGGTTGCCGCCTTTATAAAGGGCACATCCACCCTCTATCTTGATGAAAAACCCCTGTTCACTCTTGCCATTTATAACCTCTATACCCTTGCCGAGGACATTCACCATCTCTCGCTCTTTTTCCTTTGACACATTAACGTTTGTGATTAAGTTTAAATACGGCATATCTTGTCTCCTTTTTGATTTATAAGTAATTACTGTGCGGCGGCGATGTTGAGTATCAAACAAAAACAAGCCCTCGCGAGCTCGCCCATCCGTTTTCAGCTCCCACTAATGGTAAGATACACCACGTGTTGCCGACACCCTATATTAATATTATAAACTTACAGGCAAAATATGTCAAGCGGTACAAACAAATCAATTGTCGCCCTCTGCAAACGTACTTTGTGGGTGATGCGCTCCGGGTGATGTGGGGGGCGTGTGTTTGAAGGCTTTCAAACTCCCCGAGAGGTACAAGAGCCCCCGGGGGGCTCTTGTACCTCTCGGGGACTGCGAACTATGTTCGCAGACACGCCCCCCATCCGCAGTCAGGCAGCTACTCCTCGGTTGTCTGCATCACATACCTTCTTTTGCTATCCTCCCTGCACTCCTCGGATATTTTTGCGGTGTGGGCTTTAATTTTTTGTAGATCAGCAATCGCCTAAAGTCACCGCTCGGCAGGTTATACAAGACCTCACTGCCTGCATCAGCACCGAGCAATTTTGCGTGCGAACCGTCCGATAGACCCTCTGCCTCCCCTTTCATTGCAATAAATGCACCACCGGTCTTGCACAGTGGGACACAGTATTCGAGCAACACCGGCAACGATGCCACCGCACGCGCTGTGACCGTGTCAAATGTTTCCCTGAGTGCTCGGCGGCCCAATTCCTCCGCCCTGCCACTGATTATCTCTGCCTTAATATCCAACTCATCACAGACATGCTGTAAAAACACACATCGTTTTTTTGTCGGCTCCATCAAGGTCACCACAAGGTCGGGGCGCGCTATCGCGAGGACGAGACCGGGAAAACCGGCGCCGCTACCCACATCGCACACGCTACCCTGAACAAAAGGTTTTGCTGCAAGATGCAGACAATCGACAAAGTGCTTGTCCTCCATGTCGACAGGCTGGGTTATGGCGGTCAAGTTGACCTTTTTGTTATAGTCAATTAACAACTTTGAGTATATTTCGAGCTTGTCAATACATTTTGTAATTTCAGGAAAGCTGTCACCTGCTTTATCTATCAACCTATTTTTGTCTATCATATATTCACCTAACTTTTTTTATAGAGATATCCACCGACCAGTCGGTCCACCAACTCTGCCATCTCCAACTCGGTGAGTGCCGTCATGATATCTTGAATCGGATCATCGATGCTGTCATAAAACTCCTCTGCAACTATCGGGTCACTTGGCATCTTGTGATAGATATCGGCGGCGAGAGGGGACAGTCGATCTACGGGCGACACCGTACGCGCCTGCACCTCACCTCTTGATAGAAATCCACAGTCACACAACAGGCTCAACGGGCTTAACACCGGTGTTGCTCCATCGTATATCAGTGAGTTTGTGCCACCCGACATGGGTGTCGATATATTGCCCGGCACTGCAAACACGGTGCGACCTATCCCTATTGCGGTATTTGCGGTACTCATGGTACCACTGCGCTCCCGTGCCTCGGTCACGAGCAGGGCATCGGACAGGGCGGCAATTATCCTGTTTCGCATCAAAAATGAACCTTTGAACGGCTCCGACGTCGGTGGAAACTCACTCACTAATGCGCCGGTTTTTGCTATCGCTAACTGCAATTCACGGTTTGCGCTGGGATAGAAGTGGTCGACACCGTTGCCGAGAACCGCTATAGTGGACGTGCCTGCCGCTACGGCAGAACGATGGGCGACGCTGTCCAAACCTGTGGCAAGTCCGGACACCAGTGTCACCTCATATCTTGTCAGCTCGTCACATATTGCCTTGGTGATATCGGTGCCGTAGAGTGAGGGGGTGCGCGTGCCGACCACCGCCATGAGATATCCCTCTTTCAGCAGTTTTGCATTGCCTCTTACATAGAGTAGCACCGGCGGATTTTCAAGGGCAAACAGTTGTGTGGGGTATCGTTTGTCACCGACAGACAGTATGTCGATGTTATTAGTTTGGCAGTAGGAAAGCCGTTCGGTGAAGCTATCAAGATCCGATGCGTCGACATGTCGGCGTTGTGAAAGGGTCAACATTGACAAAAACCCTTCCTCATGTCGACTGTCATAAAGGTGGTCGGCACCGAAGTGCTCCACCAACCTAAGAGCGTTTTGTGTTGACGTTCCGAGCAGCTGTTGCAGCCACATCATGTTTAATATTGACACATCCTCACCGCCTTTATTATCTCGCCATCCCCTGTTATAAGTCCGGCAAATCTGTCGTTGTGGTATACACGGGTCAGAGCCTTAACTCCCTGAACCTTTTGCGTTAATCCATCGCCTAAACGTTTTAATCGAACCTCGTCCACATCGATGCGCTCAAGACCAAAAAAACCGCTCTCCACCGTCATCAGCAACCGTTCCGGCGTGGGGTTGTTAATCACCTCATCTAAGGTCAATGCACTATCGAGTTTAAACTGACCGCTTTCGGTACGGCGCAGTGCGCTGAGCGTCGCCACCGTGCCGAGTTGTTTTGCAATGTCCTCGGCAAGTGTGCGGATGTATGTCCCCTCACTGCACAGGATGTCGAGTGTCGCAACTCCATCGACAACCCTCGTCATCTCAAGCAGGTGAATGCATACCTGTCGTGGGGGTGCAGACACTGCCTCGCCGTTCCTCGCCGACTTATAGAGTGCACGACCGTTCACCTTGACCGCCGAGTATGCAGGTGGTATCTGTGATATCTCGCCGGTAAAGCTCGGTAAAATCTCGCAAAGCTGTTCCCGTGTTGGGATTATCTCACTGCGGTGCGTTATCGTGCCTGTTATATCGCCGGTGTCGGTTTGAATGCCGAAGGTCACCTCGGCGGTGTATCGCTTATCCTTGCGGGGCAAAAGAGGTATAAACTTGGTTGCACTACCCAAAAAGACACACAGTACACCGGTTGCCATGGGGTCCAGTGTCCCGGTGTGTCCTATCTTTTTTGTGTTAAATATTCGCCGCAACTTCGCAACGACGTCAAAGGACGTCCAGTCCTGCGGTTTGTCTATTATTACTATTCCGTCTGCCATTCGGTTCTACGTCTGCTCGGCGTAACCGAGTTCACGCGCGACCTCCTTGAGAACCGCATCCATCACATTTTCCTGTGAGCCGATAAGCTCACAACCGGAGGCACGTTTGTGACCGCCACCGCCAAGTCGACCACAGATGATGCTGGCATCGGCGGACGGGGTGGTGCGCACCGAGACTTTATATGCCCCCTCTTTAAGTTGACGCAGGGTAATACCGACTGCCACACCCTCTATCATGCGTGGAATTGCGGTTATTCCCTCGAGATCCGTCTCGTCTACATCCAAACGCTCTATCTGCTCGCGGGTGATACAGATGGAGGCAACCTTTTCATAAAAATGGTACTTTAATGAGGCGAGTGCCTGTTTTTCCACCTCGATACGGCGGCGGCTTTTACTCTCGAATAGCAGATTGTTCAGCATACGATAGTCCGCGCCAAGCTCCATCAGTTTTGCGCCCACCATGTGGGTGTTCGGGCTGGTGTTTTCGAACTTAAAACAGCCGGTATCAGTGGATATCCCAGTATAAAGACAGTTGGCGATAATCGGAGTTATTTCAGCCCCCATCTCGATAATCAGATCATATATCATCTCACAGGTCGCGGCGGCATTGTCGATTAACCAAAGGTAGTTTGCAAAGCCGGTGTTGGAGGGATGGTGGTCGATAGCAAGGTCGATGCGCTTTGCATAGGGTGCGACCAATTCGCCGAGAAGCTGTGCACCGGCGACGTCGACCGAGACTATATATTGCGGGGAAAAACCGCCGCTAAACATGCGTGGTTCCATATAATTATATCGCTCATGTATGGCATCGTTGCAGAGCACCTCGGCGCGTTTGCCGAGCGAGTTCAGCGCGTGCATTAGAGCAAAACCCGATCCAAGGGTATCTCCATCCGGGTTTTTGTGGCAAATTATCAATATGTTATCCTGTGCTAATATCTTCTCACAGGTTAGGGCGAGATTTATTCTTTCACTCAAACTATTACCTTTCTATGTCGGTTAGCTCGGATAGGATGGTGTTAATCTTCTGGGCATAAGCCGCACCATCGTCTATGAGGAAATGTAATTCGGGGGATTTGCGTATCTTCATACGAGAAGACAGCTCACTGCGCAAAAATCCTGCTGCCTTTTTCAGTGCACCAAACAGCTCGTCCGGCTCGTCACCGAGAATGCTGACATATATCTTTGCGAAGGCGAGGTCTTCGGTGACCTCCACCCGTGTTATGGTGAAAAAACCTTTTTGTATCCTCGGATCCTTGAGCTCTCTGCAAAGCTCGGTTAGGTGACGATGCACATCACCGTTTAACCTGCCGTGCTTTATCTTATTCATCTCGGTACTCCTCCAAAACAAACGCCTCGAAGATGTCCCCCTCTTTTATATCACTGTAGCGTTCAAGACCGATACCACACTCATAGCCGGTGGCGACCTCCTTGACATCCTCTTTAAAACGACGCAAACTGTCAATCTCATCCTCACAGATGACCACACCGTCACGCACCAAGCGTATCTTTGCGCTGCGCAGAACCTTTCCGTCCAGTACATAACAGCCGGCGATGGTGCCTGCCGACGAGATCTTGTAGACCTGACGCACCTCAATACGACCGAGTATCTGCTCACGGAACTTCGGATCGAGCATACCTTTCATCGCGTCCTTGACATCCTCAATCGCGTCGTAGATAACGCGGTAGCTCCTTATCTCGACATTATCCTGCTCCGCCTCTTCTTTAGCGACCGGGTCGGGGCGCACGTTAAAGCCGATTATGATACCGCCCGATGCGTTTGCAAGCATAACATCACTCTTGCTGATCGCGCCGACGCCGGTGTGTATGACGCGAACACGCACCTCTTCATTCGTAAGTTTTTCCAGGCTCTGACGTATCGCCTCGGCACTACCCTGCACGTCCGCCTTGACGATGATGGGCAGTTCCTTTATATCGCCGCTTGCGATGTGGCTGAACAGATTGTCAAGGGTAACCTTTTGGATGCTCTTCCACTGTTCCTGACGTTGGTTGTGACTGCGTTGCTCGGCGAGCTCACGCGCGAGACGCTCGTCCTCGACCGCCTCAAATACATCGCCTGCCGCAGGCACTTCGGTGAGACCGGTTATCTCGACCGGCATGGACGGACCTGCCGTCTCAAGGCGGTTGCCATCCGCATCGCTCATGACACGCACACGACCCACGGTGGTGCCGGCGATTATGATGTCACCCTTGTTTAGGGTTCCGTTCTGCACAAGAATGGTCGCGACCGGACCTTGACCTTTGTCCAGCTTCGCCTCGACGACGGTGCCCTTTGCACGGCGTGCCGGATTTGCTTTGAGCTCCTTCATGTCGGCGACAAGGCTGACCGTTTCAAGCAGGTTGTCAAGACCCTCGCCCGTCTTGGCCGAGACGTCACAGCAGATGACATCGCCGCCCCATTCCTCCGGCACTATCTCATGTTCCGTCAGTTCCTGACGTACCCTTGCCGGATTTGCGTCCGGTTTGTCTATCTTGTTAACAGCCACTATGATGGAGACACCTGCCGCTTTGGCGTGGTTTATCGCCTCCACCGTCTGGGGCATGATGCCATCGTCCGCCGCAACAACGAGGATAGCAATATCGGTGACGCTCGCACCCCTCGCCCTCATGCTGGTGAACGCCTCATGGCCGGGGGTGTCAAGAAATGTGATTCTACTGTCGTTATGCGCAACCTGATAGGCACCGATATGCTGTGTGATACCGCCTGCCTCACCCTCGGTGACCGAGGTCTTGCGGATTGCATCAAGTATGGAGGTCTTACCGTGGTCGACGTGACCCATGACCACGACGATGGGGCAACGTGTCTCGGTGTCGAGCTCAATGTCGTCCTGTTCTGTAAAGAGTCGATCCTCGATGGTCAAGGTAACCTCGTGGGTGACCTTTGCACCGAGCTCCTCCGCTACAATGAGTGCGGTGTCATAGTCCACTACATCGGACAGCGCCGCCATTACTCCAAGACCCATGAGGCGTTTGATAACCTCACTCGCGGTGACCTTTAGACGGGTGGCAAGTTCACTGACCGCAATCTCATCCGGAATAGATATTTTAAGCTGGGCACGACGTGCCTTCTCCAGCTGTAGGCGTTGCAACCTCTCCGCCTCGGTCTCACGCTTTTTGCCGCTGTGGGCGTTCGGGCGGTTTTGGTGGCGGTTCTTATTAAACTTTTGCTTGTTCTGCTGTGTGTTATTGTCGTGCTTGCGCTTGGTGTTGACGTTAGATTTACCTGCTATGTCGTCATAGCGGTCGTTAAATTTCTCCATGTTGACATCGACGGTTCTTGTGTCGATGGTGACGGTGGCGGCGGTCTTGCCTATGACTTCAATGATCGGCTCACGACCGGTCGGCACCAGCTTTTCCATCTTGGGTTTTGCCTGGTGTGTTTTTTTATTCTTCTGATGTTTGTCCGCCTCGCTATTGGTCGAAACACTCGGCGTGACAGTATTTGTTGTCGGTTTTGCTACCGGTTTTTCGGCATGAGGGGTCACGGCGGCAGGCTTTGCCGTCGGCTTTGAATCGCCTGTCTTAACCTTTTTATCCGGTTCGACACTCTGTACCGGTTCGGCGGCCTTTTTAGGTGCCTTGACCGGCTTTGGCGGTGTTGCGGATTTTATCTTCCCTGCCCGAACATCGGCGGCGCGCTGAGCCTCGAGGCGGTTTGCGGTGGCGGAGCGAACCTCGGCAAAATACTCGGTGAGGTCGTCGATCGCACCCTCGCGGGTCAGCACATCATAGAGTAGATTAAGCTCCGGCTCACTCAACTCAGAGCCCGGCTTTTTGGACGCCTTGTCGCCATAAAGCGTGCCGACCGCCTTAAGGGTCAAGCCGAAATCCTTTGCAACGTCTGTTAGCTTTTGCTTAATTATCATATATATGCCCATTCCTTTCTGCGTGTGGGGAGTTAAAAAATATACTTAGCCGTTCCGGCTTTGCTCTATTAATTTTACTAAATTTTCATCGGTAACCGCGAATATACCGACCTCTTTTTTGAATATCTTAAAAAAGTGGGACATGCTATAGTTTAGCTTTTTCACCTCGGCAAAGTGGCCGATGCGTTTGAGTGATCCGTCCGAGATATCGTTGCATACATAGACAGCGTGCGCCTTTTTCGACTTTATCGCCGCCACCGTCGCGTCAAACCCAAGTGCGAGTGCCCCCGATTTTTTCGAAAGGGATAGTGCAAACAACAGCTTGCTCATCGCTCCTCCGGTTGGTTAATGTTATCTTCCAGCACTCTATATACTATGTCACTCACATTACTTTTGAACACTCGGTTTATCCGCCGTGATTTTTGCACCTTAGCAAGACAGTCGCTTTTTTTACAGATATATGCACCGCGACCCTGCGCCTTGCCGGTATCGTCAAACATAATACTGCCGTCCTTATACTTGACTATCCGCAGGAGTTCACTCTTCTCAAAACCGCCGTTACAGCCCATACAATGGCGAATCGGCTTTCTCTTTGTCATCCTTAATCTTCCGACTTGATATCGATGGAGTAGCCGGTCAGATGCGCCGTCAACCTTGCATTTAGACCACGGTTGCCGATTGCGAGTGACAGTTGGTCGGCAGGGACGGTGACGCGACAGCTGTGACGCTCTTCGTCCAGCAGTTCCACCGAGAGCACCTGAGCCGGTGCAAGCGCCGCCGCTATAAACTCCGCAGGATCATCGCTGTATTTGACTATGTCTATCTTCTCGCCGCACAGTTCCTCCACGATGCCGGTCACACGACCACCGCGTGAGCCGATACATGCGCCGACAGGGTCGACGTTGGGATTTTCACTGTACACCGCAATCTTGGTGCGCTGGCCTGCCTCACGGCTGATCGCCTTAATCTCCACCGTGCCGTTCTCAATCTCCGGCACTTCCGTTAAAAACAGCGCCTTGACAAGCCCTGCATCGGTACGGCTAAGCAGAACTTTGGGACCTTTTTCCGTCACGACCACGTCCTGCACATAGACACGAATGTGATCGCCCTCGTTGAACTCCTCGCCCTCGAGCTGTTCCGACTTCGGGAGCATTGCCTCGTTGCCGGCAATTTCAAGCGACAGCGTGCCACGACGGTGATCCACCCTCGTGACGATGGCGGTGACAAGTTGGTTGAGGTATGCCTGCATCTCGGTGAAGAGTTGCGAGCGCTCCACCTCTTTGATGCCCTGACGAAACACCTGTTTTGCATTGGAGGCAGCTATACGACGGAAATCCTTGGTGTCAAACGGAACACTCAAAACATCGCCGATCACCGCACCGAGCTTGTACTGTTGAGCGGTTTCGAGATCCACCTCCGCCTCCGGAATGGCGACCTCTTCCACAACGTCCTTAAGAATATTGACCGAAAACTCCTCCGTCTCGGGGTCGATGACTACCTGTATATTCTCCTCCGCAACGCCGGCATCCTTGCGCACCGCTATGGTCAGCGCATTTCTTATCTTCTCGATAAGATAATCGCTGTGGATACCGCGCTCGCGTTCAATCAAATTTATAGCCTCAAAGATTTCTTTGCTCATGGTTTTGAAGTTCCTTTCAGTTAAAAAATATCGTCATTAAGCTTTACAAACCGCACCTCTTTGGTCGTAAACTCGACCCTTTGCGGTGTGTCGATGATGATAAGGTTGTTGCTCCTTTCGACAAGAGTGCCGACATGTTCTTTCAGGCCATCCCTTGCCGCATAGAGTGCGACGGTGACCTCTTTGCCGGTCATTCGCTTAAAATGCTCGTCCCTAACAAGGTGACGACCGAGCCCCGCGGAGCAGACCTCGAGATAGTAGGCATCCGCAATCAAATCTGCCTCGTCAAGAAGTGGGTCGATGCCTCGACTTACAAACTCGCAGTCATCGATGTTGACCTTTTTGTCCTCACCGTCGATAAAGACGCGCAAAAAGCGGTTTTTCCCCTCTTTATCAAGGCGCACATCCCAGATGTACAGACCACGCTCTTTGGCAAACGGTGCCGACATCGACGCAACCGCGTCACAGACCTTTGACATGTATCTCCTTTAATTTATAGAGGGTGTTGAAAAAGTCGGCTTCTCAAACAAAAAAGTGGGACTTGTCGGTCCACACTTTCATCATCAACTATTCATTGTGGTTATTATACCACATATAAAAAAGAAAATCAAGCTATTTTTTACGATCTAAAAGCGGCAGGCGATACCCCACCGACTGCACCGCGAAAATTATCACAGGGACATATAAAAACACATAGCGACTGCGCCCCTCGAACAGCATTAAAAAAACGAACAATCCCCCGACCGCGAGCCGTGCAAGCAGGGTAAAGTCCCCATCGTCTTTATTAAAAATGCTCACCGCGCCGAATAGGCAGACTATCAGCCAGAGTGCCTGCATAATCTGGGAGAGTGTGTTTTGAAAAAAGTCGGATGTGGCATATACATAGCTTTGCATCGCACCGCGCAGGGTGTCGGTGGAATCCTGTGGCGAGGTGTGAAACGCCCCCTCCATACCATAGGTGAAGGTGCCGTCGGTGCCGTTCCAGAGCGTTTTTAGATAGAGGTGCTGTGCCGTGCCAAGAACGCCGTAGTCCTGTAAAATAGCCAAAATGCGCTCGACTGCCTGTTGCTCATAGTCGTCGTTCTTAATGTTCTCCCCCGTCCAATAAAAGGTGTCGGAGTTCCAGCTGCCTGCCCCGAAAAGGGCAAGTCCGGTCTCTAAAAAATAGAAAATTCCTCGGGGCACTTCGGTGGGATTTTCCTCCTCTATTCGCGCGTTTGACGGAAAAAGGAGGAGAAACACCATCAACAGAGTGGCACAGACACCGGGCAGAAAAAATATATGTTCCTTTTTTAGTTTTAATGCCTCTGATTTCTTACTAAACAGATTGATCAGTATCAGCATAGCAAGCGCAACCACCACAATAATGCTCGTGATCTTGATATACGCCCCGACAACCGCGAATGCTCCGAGTAGAGCGGAAAAGACGGCAACGTTTTTTTTACTCTCATCCGTGAATATTCTAATAATACAGTAGAGCATCGCAATGGGGAAAAGTGAGCCGAACGTGTCGGTGTACGGTGTGGACAGCCAGGGGTTAAATCCAAACAGAAATATTCCGAGCAGTAGCGCGACATCCGCCCTGCGCTCTCCAAAAACACGGCGGGTGGAGAGGTACAAAAACATTATTGCAAGGTCGACAAGAACGATGTTTAAAATAATAAGACGTTTGAGCGGTGAGATGAAGAACAAAAAATCGGTCGCCGCAAGATAAAGTTGCATTATGACGGTGATGAAAAGGTTGTTCGGGAATTTGGAGAAATACATCATGTCGGTAAAGCCGTTTATCGCAGCGCCCACCACCAAGTCTGCATCCCACCCCGGTTGAAAACTGGTCTTCCAAAAAAGATAAAGCTGTACAACAAAAAGCAAGAAAACAAAGGCCGTTCTAACTATCAGACGACGACGCTTGTTGAGTTTATGTAAAAAATGCACCGCAAAAAAGCCCAGCGCAAATAGCGTAGCGGCGGCAAGAAAAATAAATAGTCGGTTTGGTGTGAAGGTTTTGTGCATGTAGTGAAAATTAAAAATCATCTGTAAAGAAAAAAGCAGGAAAAGCACACCGAAACCGATGTGAATTAAACTATTACCACTAAAATTTATCTTCTGCAACGATGTTTTCAACTACAATCCTACCCTAAAACAGTCTTATTCTATTATATTATCAAATAAATAATAATTAATCAACCGATTTGTCTATAAATTTAAAAAACCCATTGAATTATAAAATGTTTGTGGTACAATAAGCATTAAGAAAATGAACAGAGGATCACCCCATGACAAAACCCTTTGCAGATAAACTTAAAAAGGTCACACCCTACGTGCCGGGGGAGCAGAGCCGCCTCGCCGACATCATCAAGCTCAATGCCAACGAAAACCCATACCCACCCTCACCAAAGGTGATGGATACCATCAAGAATTTTGATGCAAAATCCCTTGCACTCTACCCCGACGCGTCATCAAGCGAACTGGTTTGTGCTTTAGCGAAACGTTTCGGCTTGGACACCGACGAGGTGTTTGTCGGCAACGGCAGTGACGATGTTATTGCGCTATGCTATCTCAGCTTTTTTTGTTCCGACAAACCTATCCTTTTCCCCGACATTACCTACTCCTTTTATCCTGTATGGTGCGATCTTTTGAACGTGCCGTACGAGACGATAAAGGTGGACAACGATTTTCGCATTAACCCGACCGACTATCGGCGCGAGTGCGGCGGTATTATCATACCAAACCCCAACGCCCCGACCGGCATTGCCGAGGGGGAAGAGTTTATCGAGGACATCCTTCGCCACAATCCCGACTGCATCGTTATTATCGATGAGGCGTATGTCGACTTTTGCGATTATTCCTGCGTTCGGCTTGTAGAGAAGTATGACAATCTCATAGTCACCGGCACCTTTTCAAAATCACGCTCCCTCGCCGGTCTGCGTGTGGGCTATGCCCTCGGTAATGCCGAGCTCATCGCCCTGCTTAATGCGGTAAAGAACAGCTACAACAGCTACACCCTCGATGCGATTGCCATTAAAGCGGCAACGGCGAGTGTTTTGGATGAAGATTATTTTATAAAGACAATAGACAAGGTCAAGGCAACCCGTGAGCGCTCGGCACAGCGTCTGCGCTCGCTCGGCTTCAAGCTGACAAACTCCGGCGCGAATTTCCTGTTTGCAACGCACGACAGGGTGAGCGCCAAGGAGCTTTTCGAGGCTTGCCGTGAACAAAAGATATTTATACGATATTTTAATCTGCCGAGGATAGACAACCATCTGCGAATTACGGTAGGCACCGACCGCGAGATGGACATTTTGCTCGATTTTATCGAGGGGTATGTTAGTGAACTATAAAGATAAGGTTGTGGTCGTCACCGGCGGTGCAAACGGCATCGGTCGCTGTATAGCAGAGCGTTTTAAAGAGCAGGGGGCGTCGCTTGCGATCATCGATATAGCCGAGAACCCGTTTTTCGTCGGGGATATAGGCGATAAAGAGACGCTGGAGCGTTTTGCCGAAAAGGTGATAACACAGTACGGCCGTATCGACATACTGATAAACAACGCACCGCCACCCTCCAAAGGGCTTTTTGACTGCGGATATGACGAGTTTTCATCTGCGCTCAACATCGGTGTCACCTCCGCTTTCTATCTCACAAAGCTGTTCCTGCCCCACTTCGCCGAGGGTAGTTCCATCATCAACATATCCTCCAGTCGTGACCGAATGAGCCAGGCCGGCACCGAGAGTTATACCGCCGCAAAGGGTGGAATAGCCGCGCTCACCCATGCGATGGCGGTGACCCTCTCCGGTCAGGTGCGCGTCAACTCGGTCTCACCGGGTTGGATTGACACCGCCTATACCGTATATAATGATGAAAATGCCAGCCAACACCCAAGCGGTCGGGTGGGCAATCCGGACGATATTGCGAATATGATACTGTTTTTGTGCAGTGACAAGGCAGGCTTTATCACCGGTGAAAATATATGTATCGACGGTGGCATGACACGGCAGATGATCTACCACGACGACTGTGGTTGGAAACTTAATAATCGAGGAGAAAACATATGAAAAAACCGAACATTCTATATATTATGTCGGATGACCATGCTGCCAACGCGGTGAGCAGCTACGGCTCTATCCTCTCGAGCGTGTTTAAAACACCAAACCTTGACAGCATCGCCGAGGAGGGTACAAAACTTAACTGTTTTTTCTCCACCAACGCCATCTGTACACCGGCGAGGGCGACCATCATGACCGGTCAGTACGGCGGAAAAAACGGTGTTCGTACCCTCGCCGACGAGTGGCACAACTGCGACGGTCTCAACCTCGCAAAACTCATGCAGGGCGGTGGATATGAGACGGCACTCTTTGGCAAATGGCACCTCGGTGTCGAGCCGGTCGGCTTTGACCGATATAGTTATCTGAGTGGCGCACCGGGGGATGACGACTTTCACTACGGTCAACAGGGGCTGTACCGTGACCCGTATTTTAAATCGAACAACGCCGAGACCTCACAAAAGCACGAGGGCTATGTCACCGATATTATCACCGACATGACACTCGACTACCTCAAAACGAGGGACTCTGAAAAACCGTTCTTTTTAATGTGTCATCATAAAGCTCCCCACGATTTTTGGGACTATCCCGAGCGACACGAACACCTTTTCGATGGGGTGGATATCCCTGTGCCGGACAGCCTTTTTGAGGACCGCACCCACCGCAGTGAGGCGAGCCGAGAATATGGCAGCAGTGTCACACCGCGCAGTAAAGTGCGTAATCTGTACAACGACTTTAGCGATCCGGATTATGTCACAGGTCCGCTTGTTTGCCCCGACGATGCGACCTTTGAGGAGAAAGGCATTGCGGCTTATACCAAGTATATGAAAGACTATCTGCGCACCGTCAAGGGGATCGACGACTCGGTGGGTGAAATTCTCGCCTATTTAAAGTCGACCGGTGAGATTGACAATACGGTCATAATCTACACCTCCGATCAGGGCATGTTCCTCGGCGAACATGACTATCAGGACAAACGCTGGAGCTTTGAGGAGAGTCTGCGCGCGCCATTTATGATACGCTACCCGAGCGAAGTTGCCACAGGTCGCACGGAGGATAGGTTGATGGCGAACATCGACATCGCGCCGACCCTACTCGACTATGCCGGCATAGCGATACCTTCTGAGATGCAGGGTGAGAGCTCACGACGCATGATTGCCGGTGACTACGACGGTTTTGTAAGGGACAGTGTCTATTTCCGATACTGGATGCACCGCGCCCACCGCCACGACAATCCGGCACACTACGGCATACGCACCGACGACTATAAGTTGATATTTTATTACGGTCTGCCGCTCGATGCAAACGGTGCCGAGGATAATGTTACACCCTCGGGATATGAGCTGTACGACATGAAAAACGACCCCCTTGAGCTCAAAAATCTGTATAACGACCCGAAATATGCCGACGTTGTGTTGGACATGAAAAAAAGGTTGAACGTGGAAAAGGAGCGGTACGACGACACCGATGAGCGTTATCCGGAACTTATGAAACTTTATAACACAATATAGAAAGGAAAAATCATGCCGAACTATCTTGAAACCATGAAAAATTATCTAAAGACCATCGACGATGTCATCTCAAAGGGTCGCTACAAGGATACCTGGGAATCGCTCGCAAACCATCCTGTCCCGAACTGGTATCGAAATGCAAAGTTTGGCATCTTTATCCACTGGGGTGTCTATTCCGTGCCGGCATTTGATACCGAGTGGTATCCGCGACACATGTATAAAAACGAGGACTCCTTTAACCATAAAAATGTCTATCAACACCATATCGACACCTACGGACCGCACAAAGATTTCGGCTATCGTGACTTTGTGCCGATGTTCAAGGCAGAGAAGTTCGACGCCGCCGTATGGGCAGAGAAATTCAAGGAAGCCGGCGCACGTTTTGTCATGCCGGTGGCGGAACACCACGACGGTTTTCAGATGTATGACAGCGATCTTTCGGACTGGTGTGCCACCAAAAAAGGACCTATGAAAGACATTATCGGCGAGCTGAAACGCGAGTGTGAAAAGCGCGACATGGTCATCACGACCTCCTCACACCGTGTGGAGCATTACTGGTTTATGGCAGGTATGCGCGAGTTTGACAGTGATTTTTCAAAATATGCGGACGCGGACGGGAATTTACCTTATGGCGATATCTACTGGCCGAGTTACCGTGAGCCGTTCTTAGAGCAGGGCGGTGAGGTCACCACCGATCAGGGCTCGGTCTACATAAAGGACCTTGACCCCCTCTATATGGAGGATTGGTTGGTGCGCACCTGTGAGCTCGCCGACAAATACCGCCCGAAAATCATGTATTTCGACTGGTGGATTCAGGTCGAGCCGATGAAGCCGTACCTACGCAAGTTTGCCGCCTACTACTATAATCGTGCCCTCGAATGGGGCGAAGAGGTCACCATAAACTATAAAAACGACGCCTATCAGCACACCAGTGCGGTCAAGGACATCGAGCGCGGTCAGCTCAGCGATGTTTCACCGTTCTTCTGGCAAAACGATACATCGGTCGCCAAAAATTCCTGGAGCTATACCGAGGGCAACGACTATAAAAAACCGCACGAGGTTATCTGCGATCTCGTCGACGTGGTCAGCAAGAACGGCTCGCTCCTGCTCAATATCGGACCTAAAGCGGACGGAACTATCCCGGAACAGGATGCAAACATTTTAAACGAGGTGGGAAAATGGCTGAAAGTTAACGGCGAGGCTATCTATGACAGCTACCCATTCCGCAAGTTCGGCGAGGGGCCGACCGAGGTCATGGAAGGGCACTTCACCGACACACTGCGAAAGCCGTTCACCTCCGAGGATATCCGTTTTACCTTTAAGACCAACGCACTTTATGCCTTCTGCATGAAGGTACCGACGGACGGCGTTGTCAAGATAAAGACACTCGGACGGAAAAGTAACAAGTTTAACGCAGTCATTCGTGATGTCGGAATTCTCGGCAGTGACAAGCCCTGCAGCTATGAGTTGACCGACGAGGCACTGATAATAAAAGGCGATATGCCGTCCGGCGATAACCCTGTTTGCATTAAAATATCTATTGATTAGGAGGAGTATGAAAAGGATAGCAAGTTTTTGTGTCGATCACCGTGAACTGCCAAAAGGCGTTTATGTCTCACGCGTCGACGGCGATATAACCACCTATGACCTGCGCATGGCCGAGCCTAACGTAGACACTCCGCTCACGAGCGCGACCTCCCACACCGTCGAGCATATCCTCGCGACCTACCTGCGCAACAGTGAGTATAGCGACAACATCATCTATGTCGGTCCGATGGGCTGTCTGACCGGATTTTATCTCTTGACAAGGGGAATTTCGACCGACACGGTGCTGTCGTTATTGCGCAGTGCCTACCGATATATTGCCGATTTTGAGGGGGATATCCCCGGTGCAACCGCCATCGAGTGCGGCAACTATTCACTTCAGGATCTGCCGGATGCAAAGCGCATCGCCGCGCTATATTGTGAGGTGCTCGCGCCGCTCGGCGAGGGTAACACGATATATCCGAAGATGCTCGACTAATCCCCTCAACAAAATATAAAGGCTTTATCTTTGAACATCTTTGACGTTGCTAAGGAGTGTGCCGACGCCTTTAATAGGGCGAGCGGAATCGGTTGCTCTGTCACCGATAGCACAGGTAATAATTTAGCGGAATACGGCTACGGAATAGTGGGCTGTGAGCTTTGCTCTGCCCTTGGGCGAACCTTAGGCGGGGACAAGCCCCACTGCTCTGCGGTTCACGCCTATGGCATGAGTGAGGCGGAACGTTTCGGCGGAAGATACATCTATCGCTGTGTCATGGGGCTCAACTGTTTTGTTTCCCCCATCCTCGGCGAGATAGGCTCTGCCGCACGGATTACGGCAGGACCGTTTTTCATGGTGGATAAAGAGGACTTTGTCGATTGCGAGCTGAGTGAGTACACCGCAAAGGAAAAGGACGATGCTAAGGCGATCATGGAAAAAATCCCGAGTGTCGAGCCGGAGCGGATAGAGTCGTTGTCAAAAATACTGTTCATGTCGGCGGGGTACATGTATAACCGCATGTCAATTGATGCTATTAACGAGCGGACATACTCCCGACAGATACAGGAGAAGATCGGCGGATATATCCATCAACTCAAGGGGGAGGAGCGTCAGAGCTACCCTATAGAAAAGGAAAAGCTCCTCCTGCGCGCCGTCACCAAAGGAGATAAGGAAAAGGCGCAGGAGATGCTCAATCAACTGCTCGGGCATATCATGTTTTCGACCGGTTATGACTTTGAACAGATAAAGGCACGCAGCTATTCGCTGATGGTTTTGATAGCGCGTGCCGCCGCCGACGCCGGCGTAGAGTCGGACTATGCCCTCGCCGTCGGGGACGAAGGGATGAGGACGTTGCAGAAGATGCACAGCGGCGAACAACTCTGTCTTTGGCTCTCCAAGACCGCAAACTCGCTGATGGACAGGATATTCAAGTTTCAAGACTCGCGACATTCTGCCGCTATACGCAGCTGTATCGACTACATCGAAAAGCATTATCATGAGCACATCACTCTCGAGTCGGTCGCGCGGTTGGTCTACCTCTCGGAGTCCTATCTCTCGAGGATATTTCACAGCGAGACGGGACAAAGTTTTAAGGAATATCTAAACAGCGTTCGGGTGGAACACAGCAAGGAACTCCTTTTGGAAGAGAAGATAAGGATAGCGGACATAGCCTCCGAGGTGGGTTTTGAGGATCAGAGCTACTTCACCAAGGTGTTTAAAAAGTATGTGGGCGTCACCCCGAACAGGTATCGTGAGAGGTTGGAGGGGAAGTATTAATATGTAGACGGTGAATAACTGCGGCATTAATAAAAATATGTAGGTGTACAATACATATTGGACACCTACAACATTTCTACAATAAAACAATATTATAGTATTGACAAGTACTATGATACATGGTATAATTCATTGTACCGGTTGAGATTATATATAGATATCGCGGGGTGGAGCAGTCTGGTAGCTCGTCGGGCTCATAACCCGAAGGTCGTCGGT
>CAYJMO010000025.1:5498-24947 GCA_964371365.1 uncultured Oscillospiraceae bacterium | reverse complement strand
AATTGCCGAGAAAACCATCTCACCGTCACGCTCATACAGCTGGACGACGAGCCTCGGGCAGTCTATGCG
This sequence comes from uncultured Oscillospiraceae bacterium, assembly GCA_964371365.1. GTDB lineage: Bacteria > Bacillota > Clostridia > Oscillospirales > Ruminococcaceae > CAYJBH01. The sequence continues at coordinate 24,878 of CAYJMO010000025.1, read as the reverse complement.
CGCCGCTCTATACACCATCTCACAAAACAATCGGTAGACCACAACCGAGCTCCCCTTTGGCATATCGCCGGACAGGGTGCACCCTATCGTCAGCTCGATACCCGCCTGCCGCGTATATTCCCCCATCTCGGAAAGTGCGCTCAGCATAACATTGACCGTCGGTCGTTTTTGATAAAAGGAGTTGATAAGGAGCATACACTCCCTTTTCATGCTACAGGCGATAATGCTGATGTCGGCGATAAAGTGCCGTTTATCCTCGGCGGTCTGTATCTTTTCCAGCAGTTTTTCTATCTTTTTTGTGCCGTCCTCCAGCACGGTGTCGATGCTGTCATACACCGCCCGCTCGGCACCGTAGGCGGCGAGTGTTTCGTTTATATCACCGTTTTGCATTCTATGTCATAACTCCATGGCATCGTTTGATATGGTGGTTTTTCTTTTGACCTTTGCATAGCTAAAGCCGATAACCGCGCCGATTATTCCACCTATGATATGTGCAAACTGGGACACATTATCAAAGGAAAAAACAGCATTAAAAAGCTCCTGTCCGAGGTATAAAACCGCGACCAGAATAAACGTAATCGGCACGCCCTCCCCCTTAAAGCCGGTTATGGAGGACAAAAGTATAAACGCAAACACCACACCACTCGCACCGAGCAGGGCTGTGTCAAAGAAAATATATTGCAAAATCCCGGTTATGACAGCGGTGCAAAGGATAATAAAGGCGGTGTCTTTAGAGCCGTATTTCTCCTCAAGAAGTGGACCTGTCAATAGCAAAAGCATGGTGTTGCCGAGCAGATGATCAAGGTCGACATGTCCAAAAACATGACCGACAAATCGTATGTAGGTGAGTGGGTCGGTCAGCGGCGCACGATAGACACTAAACAGCAGGGCATCACTCACCCCACCGGTGAGAATGCCAAGCAAGGTCGCAAAAAGTGATATCACGGTGAACGATATTATGACGGGGGAGTTAAATATAATTTTTTTCATAGTAATAATTCCGATGGCGTGTTTTTTAGTGAAGAATGAATAGCTCTTAGCTCTTAGCTCTTCACTCCTGACCCTCATACTTCAAGTCTTCATACTTCCTGCGGCATTTCTCTTTATAGACCCTATTCGAGCTCTCACTCTTAAAGGCGAGCGATAAAAACTGCATCGCCTGTGTTTTTTCCGAAAGGCGCAGGTAAAGCTCCGCCATAATCATAAATATCTGTTGCTCCGCCTCCGGCGTTTCTAACTTTCTTGTGTATTGATAGATGTGATTGTATCGCTCCAACGCCTTTTGTGAGGCATAACGAACCTTTTCATCGTCCCCCACATCCTCGTATAACCATACAATGTTAAGCCACAGTTTCGCGAGGCTAACCTCGTTGTCGCTGATCTCCTCAACACAGCTGATGGCTATGTAATGGGCTAAGATCACCTCTTCTACCATACGTTTATCGCTGTAGATATTATCGATATCCGCTATGCCGTTTTGGGCAAACTTTTGTTGAATTTTCATCCCCTCTCCCCTGCCGACGTTTGGAAAATCCTTTTCCTGATTTGAATATTTGCAGGACGGGCAGACAAGGATATTATACCACATAGGATCGAAGTCCTTAAACTCTATGCGCAGGTCAAAACCGGTCTTGACGGTGCGTAGCAATGAATAGAGTATCGATTTCTCCATGAACTTTGTGCCACAGACAGGGCAGGTGTATTCGGTGGGGTGCAGACATTTCGCCTCGGACGGTATGTCGATGCTATCACCGTAACCGGATGCATCGCCCGGTATGTCGAATGCCTTTTTTGCCGCCTCCAATTTTTGTGTGGTCGAATATCCCTCGACGTTCGCCTTTTGTGCCGGTTGCTGTTTTTTAACACCGGCAAGTCGCTCCATGATCGCCACCGCCTGAGTCGGACAGAGCTTCACAAAGGTGAAAACCTCCTCTTTTTTAAGTCGAATAATCGAAACCGGCTCGGCACATATAGCACTTTCGGAGTAGTGGCGAGTGTGAAGAATGTCCTCGATAGCAAGTGTTGACGGCGATTTTACAACCCTGCCGTCACTGCTAAATAAAACAGAACCCTTGACCAGCGCGAAAAATTCCCCCGCAAGGTCTCCCTCTTTGTAGAGGAGTTGTTTTTCCTCTAAATTTTCAATTTTGTGTCCCACCGCAAGAGCAATGAACTCATTTGTAGCCATAACCTTACAGCTCCTTTCAAAAAAATGTCGTATTTATGATCAAACTTTTTCTTTTGCTATTGAAAAAACAATAAAAATTTGGTATGCTATAGTATATAGAAACAATGCACATGTAGAAAGGAATGGTCCGATACTATGGCTGAGAATAACTATCGTCAAGAAATATTGCTTGAAAGCGGCACTAACGAGATCGAATTGATGGAATTTAAGATCGGCAAAAATGTCTTTGGAATCAACGTCGCCAAGGTTACCGAGATTATGATGTCCGCACCGGTCAAGGCTATGCCTCACTCCCATCCGGCAATCGAGGGTGTCTATAAACCACGTGAAGTTGTACTTACCGTAGTCAACCTGCCGGAATATCTCAATCTTGTGTCGTCGGATACCCATGTTGACCGAGATCTATTTATCGTCACCAGCTTCAACAAGCTCAACATCGCATTTCGTGTGAACGAGGTTGTGGGAATAGATCGCGTCTCTTGGGGCGCTATCCAAAAACCGGATAAGACAATTTATGGCTCACACGACGGTGTTGCTACCGGTCTTGTAGAGTTTGACGGACGGCTGATCACTATACTTGACTTTGAAAAGATAGTCGCAGAGATTGCTCCCGTCACCTCCATTCAAATTTCTGACATAGAGTCTCTCGGCGAGCGTGACCTGAGTGAAATACCCCTTGTCGTGGCGGAGGACTCTATCCTGCTCTCAAAACTCATCTCGGATTCGTTGGAAAAAGCTGGGTTTAACAATGTCACCAAATTTGACAACGGAAAGGCCTGTTGGGATTATCTCGAAATGTTGGAAAATGATGAGAACATTACCGAAAAGGTCGCCTGTGTCGTCACCGACATCGAGATGCCTGCGATGGACGGTCATCACCTCACCAAAAAGATCAAGGAACATCCTGTGTTAAAGGCGATACCGGTCATCATCTTCTCCTCCCTTATCACCAAAGAGATGTATCGCAAGGGTGTCGAGATCGGTGCTGACGAGCAGCTCTCTAAACCGGAAATTGCAGGTCTTGTCACCGCAATTGACAAGGTAATACAGAAAAACATGAAATAGTCATTTATAGTCACTCATCTTGAATAACTATAAAACACCGAGGTGTGCTGCATAACCTGCACTACCTCGGTGTTTTTTGTTGTCAGAAGGCTATATCTACCGAAGTCGTTTTGCTATAGCTTTTACAGGTCGCGACTTTTCGGCACGGGACTCGGAAGAGTTTATGCGGACCGGGCGCACAAGCTGAATCGTCGGTTTTGAAGTATCCTTTCGGTGGTAATATACCGAATTGTGCTCCTCCATCGGCTTTTGTTTTTTAAGAGCGAGCGGCATCTCCGCTTCCTGAGCTGAATATTGAGGTGGCTGTTGCCAACCCGCCGGCGCACTCGGGCGCTCTGCAGGGTGCCAATAGCTGCTCACCGGCTTTGGTTCCCATATCTGTTCCGAGACAGGGGTGCTCGCCGTAATCAATCCGCTTTGGGTCGTTCGCTCTATTGGCAATAGCTCCTCTTGATAATATTGCTGTGACTCGACCTCCTGCATCTGATGTGCTGTGTCCTCGCTGACTGCAAACTCCATCGTCTCTACGACGTTGTGAATCTGCTTTTCTAATGCTATAATATTGTCGCGCAGTAAGGTAAGGTCAATGGGCGGGTGTGCTACAACCTGTTGCGGCGCACTGCGGGCGGCATCATTCATTATCTTAGAGGCGGCACGTTGGGCGGCAACTATCGTCTCGTCGGCGTAGCGGGCGGACTCGTTCGCAAGCTCTAAACGCTCCTCCAACTTTTGCACCTGAGACTTTAACATCTCGTTCTCTGCAAGGATTATCCTTGTCTCCTGTTCTTTGGACATGATGATGTGATTGAGATCATCTATGGTACCCTGTTGATCCTCGGCAAAGACGATGGGGATTTCATTTTCCTTGGCATAGAGCTGACGATTGAGGTCGTCTATTGTTATCTGCTGTTGTTCGATACGATATCTGAAATCTTCGTTTTGAACGTTGAGTTCTCCGATGATTATATTGAGTTCATTAACCTTTTCACCCTGGTTGTCTTGAGATTTTGCCTCGGAGAGCTGGTCGACCAGCACTCTCGTTTTTTCAAGCAGTGCCTCGTTCTCGTCCTCAAGGTCGGCGAGTCGATTCTCCATCTCTACAAGTGAGTTGTTGAGATGTTTGTTTCGGGATGCATTGGTGAGCATCAGTTGATCTATATATTCCAAAACCTCACTGCGAGAAAACCCAAAAAGAGAGGTCTTAAACCCTCCCTCGGTCTGAAGCATCTCGAGTGAATTATCGGTTGTGGAAAATGGTTCCAACCTTAGCTCCCTTCATAAATTAGTCTTTTAATAATATTTTTATAGCATCTATAGCCGTCTTAATCGCCCTGTCGGTGTCGTGCACATCGGGGTCGGTTATGCCGTTGTCTCGACGTTGTTGGTTCCATACACAGCTAAGTATACAGCTCGCCTTAACGCCGAGTGAATGAGCAACGGTGTAAAGTGTCGAGGATTCCATCTCAGAGGCGAGTGCGCCACCCTTTATCCATGCATCCCACAAGTTGAGCAGGTCGCTCGAAACCGGCATTCTCCCGGGGGAGTGTTGACCGTAAAAGCTGTCTTTACATTGCACCACGCCGATATGATGGGGTGTTACACCATCCTCGCACGCCTTAACGAGTGCGCTCGTCAGCTTAAAATCGGACACCGCAGGGAACTCAATCGGCAGATATTCACGCGAGGTGCCGTCCATCCTTATGGAGGCGTTGGCTATGATCAGATCGCCCGGAATGACGTGTTGTTGCATTCCTCCGCAGGTGCCGACACGAATAAAATTCTCAACCCCGAGCATGACCAGCTCCTCGATAGCTATTGCCGCGGAGGGACCGCCGATGCCGGTGGAGGTTACCAATATATTATTGCCAAAAAGTGAGCCGATATAAGTGTTATACTCCCTTTTTTGGCGAAGTTTTTTCGGATTATCGAGATATTTCGCTATGGACTCTACCCTGTCGGGATCACCGGGAACTACAGCATATTTTGCACCGCCTATATCGTCGGCACAAAGGTCAATATGATACATTCTATCGGTATTCAGTCCCATATAACCTCACAATCCTGCTTCCTAATTAAGCAAAGGCGGAAAATAAATCCACCTTTGTTAAGTAATAAAATATCTATCTGTTATTTAACAGCGCAATGATATCCTCGAAGTAGTCGGTGTCTTCCTTCTCCTCTTCGACCTTTTTGAGTTCAAACTCAACCTGCTTGTCCAGCTCCGGTGCGGCCTCTGCAACGACGGGTTGAGCCTCGACGACCGGTGCTTGTGCTACCGGAGGTTCCGTCACCGTGGTGGTAGCGTTGGAGAACTCGAGCGGTATGTCTATGCTCGGAACCTTTTGTTGTGTCTGCTCTACCGAACTGGCTACACTTTCAAAACCGGTAGCGACCACCGTTATGCGCATCTCATCGGTGATACTCTCATCAAAGCTCGCACCCCAGATGATGTTGGCGTCGGGATGGGTAGAATTGGTGATCTGCGAGGCGGCGAGTTCAACGTCCTCAAGGCCGATGTCGGGCGAGGAGGTAATGTTGATGATTACGCCGTGCGCGCCGGCAATAGAGGTCTCTAAAAGTGGACTGGAGATGGCAAGGTGTGCCGCCTCCTCTGCCTTATTCTTACCGCTGGAGCGACCGACACCCATGTGGGCAAAGCCGGCATCCTTCATTATGGAGCGAACATCAGCAAAGTCAAGATTGATGAACGCAGGCAGATTGATAAGCTCTGCAATGCTCTCAACGCCTTGACGCAGAACATTGTCGGCCGACTCAAAGGCGTTTTGAAGCGTAATCTTCTCGTTACTTATGAGCTTTAAACGCTCGTTAGGTATAACTATAAGAGAGTCGACACGCTCAAGCAAACCCTGTATTCCCTGTTCTGCTATGAGCATCTTGCGCTTGCCCTCAAAGGCGAAAGGCTTTGTGACTATGCCGACCGTCAACACGCCGAGCTCTTTTGCAACCTCAGCAACCACCGGTGCCGCACCGGTGCCGGTACCGCCACCCATGCCGGCGGTGATAAACGCCATCTGGGTCCCCTTGAGCGAGGCAGCTATCTCGTCACGACTTTCTTCGGCACTGCGCTGACCTATTTCCGGGTCGGCACCCGCTCCACGACCTTTGGTCAACTTGGAGCCTATCTGCACCTTGTGGGTCGCTTTAGAGTTGTAAAGCGCCTGCTGGTCGGTGTTCATCGCAACAAACTCAACGCCGCGAAGACCGGACAAGATCATACGGTTGACAGCGTTTCCGCCGCCGCCGCCGACGCCGATTACCTTTATATTGGTAATGTTCATTAACTCTTCATCGAGGTGGAAAGCCACTATAATTCCTCCTTAGAATTCCTACACACAATTTATAACTGTATATCTTTATAAATAATAACAGATTTATTTTACTTTTTCAATACTTTTTCAAACCTTTTTTATGGTTTTTACAAAAAAATTTAATATTTGGGGTTAAATACAGAGTTTCATGCTAATTACACCACTATATTTAGTAAAATCACGAACTTTTGAAAACCGCTGTCCCCGGCACACTCGCATCTATACTTCCGCTCTCGGTCTGCTGTATGTTCTCACTTAAAACCTTTGCAACCATCTGCATCTTGTATTCCATTGACAGATCACTTCCGAGCTGTATATCTATTCTGCCGTCATAAACAATAACCATATTAAGTGTATCGGTTATATTAATCTCGGTCACCTGCTCGTCTATGCCTACCTTTTGCATCTCATCAACGAGCAGATTTAACATATTTTGACGGTTTTCATCGCTGGACGATATGTCCTTTCCTATGCTCGGGGCACTCGGTTCTAAACCTACAATTCCGGTAAATATCTCACCATCCTCGGCAACTCGCAGTGTTTTGAGTGTCGCAGAGAGGACATATCGTTCGGTGCCCACCTCCACCATATACCTTTCCAGTGCCGGCTCGACCTTTATCACCACGTCGGAGGGTAGGGCGCGGCGCACCTCAACCTGCTCTAAGTAGATAAACTTCTCTAATATTGCCGTCTCCACCTCGGAGGTATCAAAACCAAAGATGTTGTCGTCCACCTCGAGCGGTATCATCTTTTTAAGTTCCGTGTCGGAATAGATGCTCGTCCCCTCTATTGTCACCTCCTTAAAGCGAAAGATAAGTATAAAGGAGGCGATGATTCCGACTATAATCAATATTACAGCGAGAACTATCATGATCGCCTTTCGCCGTGCCCTGCGACGACGTGACGCCGTTTTGGTCAGTTTGCCCTTTGTCGGTCGCTTTTGTGTCTCGTTGTCGGTCGGGGGGGTGTACTCCTTTTGATCGTGTAGCTTGACAAGCGCTTCATGTGCCTGTCTTCCCCCCATGGCGCCGACTCGCCGTTTCTTTTTCATCTTTATTTTTATTCCCTTTAACAATATTTTATGTCCGCACCTAAGTTGCGGTAGGAGCTCACAATGTTTTGATAGCCGCGTCGAATAAAGTCTATTCCGTCCACAAGGCTCTCACCCTCGGCACCGAGCGCCGCTATGAGCAGTGCCGCACCGCCACGCAGGTCCGGAGCCTTGACCGAGGCGGCGTATATATCGGATATACCCTCTATATACACGCTGTTATTTCTACGGTCGGTGCGTGCACCAAACTTGGAAAACTCGTCGGCACAGGCAAATCGGTTGGAAAATATGGTGTCGTTTATCACCGTTTTACCCCTTGATTTGAGCATCGCCGCCGCAAGAAGCGGTGCGGAGTCGGTTGCAAATCCGGGAAAGACCTTTGTCTCGACATAGCCTACACCGCTAAGACGTTGATGGCATTCAATCTTTATCCGTTCCCCCTTGCAGGTGATCTGCGCACCGGCAGTGCGGAGAAGATCGACGAGCGGCTTCACATCGCGTGGTCTGGTATTTTCTATCTCGACCTCACCTCCGGCCACCGCCGTCGCACAGAGGTAGGTGGCGGTCTCGATTCGATCGGGGATTATACGATAGCTTGTCTCGCAGAGGGCATCCACTCCGACGATGGTTATGGTGTCGGTGCCGTCCCCCTCTATATTCGCACCGGCAGAGCGTAAAAACCCTGCAAGGTCACAAACTTCCGGCTCTCTCGCGGCATTACGTATTGTGGTGGTGCCCCCTGCCGTTGCCGCCGCCATCATCAGGTTTTCCGTCGCTCCAACGCTCGGGAAGCGCAAAAGTATATCCGCACCATACAGCCCATTTTCGGCATAGCACAACATTTTCTCCCCAATTCTGCGCACCGTGACACCCATCTTGGAAAGACCGTCAAGGTGAAGATCGATTGGTCTGCCACCGAGGTTGCAACCGCCCGGTTGATAAATCGCCGCAATGCCGGTGGTAGCAAGGAGCGGCGCTAAGAAGAACACCGACGATCGCATGGAGTTCATAAGCTCCTTGCTGATACTGCTCTCCATCCGCTGAAGCTTTTTGACACACAGGCTGTCCCCATCCGCAGTAATCTCGACGTTGAGCCGCCGCATAATTCTCGCACAGCTGGATACATCCAAAAGTTGCGGAGCGTTTGACAGGGTGCATCCCCCGTCAATCATAAGCGAGGCGGCAAGTATCGGTAGTATACTATTCTTCGCCCCCTGAACCGCCACACGTCCGTTTAACGGTTTTGACCCGTTCACCGCGATTTTTTCCAAAACAACACCTCAATTTCCCATTTTGTTCCATAATATGCAGAAAAAGAGGTTTGGGTGACTTTTTTAGACTAATGGCTAATGAGATTATTATAAATCCTTTGCAAACTATCCGCCACATGCAAAGATTTTGCCGCTAACGACATCTCGGCTATTTTTTCGGCTGACAGGGTCTCTATCGTCTCGGCAAGACGATTTGGTGTGAGTTCCTCTTCCGGTATCAACACCGCTGCACCTGCCTCAACCATACTCATGGCGTTATGATATTGATGATTTTCCGCGACATTCGGGGAGGGGATCAACACCGCTGCCCTGCCTGCCGCCGCGAGCTCCGCCATGGTCATGGAGCCGGCACGGGCGATAACTATGTCGGCGAGTGCGAGCATCTGCGGCATGTCGTCGATATACTCCGAGATGTGCAGGCGAGGATTGCGCTTTAGATCATACTCCTTTGCAAGGGTTGCGAACTCGCCGCTCGATATCCGTCCGGTGGAGTGATAATGTATATAATCCCGACCCTTTTCGGTAAACTCATTCATAAACCCTGCAACTGCTTGATTTATCGCCGATGCGCCGAGCGAGCCACCGAGCGAGAGTATAACAAGGGTTTTGCGATCAATGTTAAATTTCGCGCGGCAGGTCTCCCTGTCAGCGAGCAGTATCTCGACTCGCACCGGATTGCCGGTAATTATCGTCTTTTCCGGCACACCGAGTGCATCCTTCGCCCTCTCGTTGACCGCAAAGACAACATCCGCTCCTTTGGCAAGCAGCTTGTTTGTCACCCCGGGGTAGGAGTTGGACTCATGTATAGCCGTCCTTATCCCCATGCGCTGTGCCACCTTCATGATCGGTCCGCAGATATATCCGCCGGTGCCTATAACTATGTCGGGTCGAAATTCGGTGAGTATCTTTTTTGCTCGTGGCATGGAGCGCGCGAGCAGATAGGCGGCGTTGATGTTGCGTTTGAGGTTATTCAGCGTCGGTTTGCGCTGAAAGCCATGCACCTCGATGGACACGAAGTCAAAACCTGCCTTCGCTACAAGGCGGCTCTCCATGCCGTCACTGCGACCGACGAAGCGAATGACCGCTGACGGTTGTTCACTTAAAATATGTTTCGCAATGGCGAGCGCCGGATTAACATGTCCTGCCGTCCCACCGGCGGCAATCAGTATGCGTACATCATCTTTCACCGAATGACCTCATAATTAATTCTTCGTTATCCGAGACTGTCGCGAGACGGAGAGCACCACCCCCATCTCGGCAAGGAGCATGAGGAGCGACGTTCCCCCCGAAGAGAAAAAGGGCAGGCTGATACCGGTGTTAGGTATAGTGTTGGTCGCCACCGCTATGTTGAGCAGTGCCTGTCCCACCACCTGAGTCATTATGCCTACAACGAGCATCGCACCGAACTTATCCCGTGCGTTCACCGCTATTATTATACCACGAACAAAGAGAAGAAGAAAGAGAATTATGACGACAGAGGCGCCTATAAATCCGAGCTCCTCACATATGACCGAGAAGATAAAGTCGTTTTGCGGCTCCGGTAGATAGAGATGTTTTTGACGTGAGTTGCCAAGACCGAGCCCGAAAAGCCCCCCCGAGCCGATGGTGAGCATACTCTGTACCGTCTGATAGGAGTCACCTTGCGGGTCGATGAACGGATTTTGCCAAATCTCTATTCGAGTCATGGCATACGGCACAAGATCCTCCACAAACAGCACCGCTAAGAGCACAGCGGCAATCGCTCCGGCGATGGCAATACCGAACCAAAAGAGCCGAGTGCCACCGACAAACATCATCACACCGCCTATCATCATGATTATGAGTGTGCCGGACAGGTGAGGTTGTTGCAGCATCAGCGCGGCCACGGCACCGAGCACCACCACAAACGGCACAACACCGTAACGGAATGTCTTTATCCTATGTTGATTGACTGCTATCAGGTGCGCAAAAAGGAGTATCACCGCAAACTTTCCAATCTCACTCGGCTGAAAGGTTGCTACGTAAGGTATGGTTATCCATCGACGGGCATTGTTGATGGGCTCCATGAAAAGCACCACCACCAAAAGTGCAAGGGTGACATACATTAGCGGCGCGGCGAACCGGCGCAGCAGTTGATAGTTAAATCGCGTCGCGAACAACATGATCGCAACACCAACCGCCGCAAAAATAAGCTGGTCACGGATATAATAGCTACTGTCGTCCATTCGATAATACCCCACCGCATAGCTCGCAGAGTAGAGCATTATAAGCCCGAATGTCAGTAGAATAAGCACTAACGCCAAAAATGGGAGATCAATCTCACTGAGCTTGACTCTTTGTTTTGGGACTACTTTTGTTTGTGTTTTAAGAGTTTTTTCCAAAATTTACACCTGTATTCAATAGATTACAACATATAGTATTGCCGCAAGAGTGCCGGTCAATGCCACAAAACAAAAAAGTGCGACAATTTTTATCTCGGACAACCCCATCATCTCAAAATGGTGATGGATGGGTGACATACGAAATATGCGCCTTCCCTCGCCATAGATGCGTTTTGTTATCTTAAAATATCCGGTCTGGAAGATGACGGATGCCGCCTCAATCATATACAAAAGCCCGATTAAAAAGAGGATCTCCGGTCGACCGATGCAAAAGGCGAGTGTTGCTACCGCACCGCCGAGGAACATGCTACCGGTGTCCCCCATAAACACCTTCGCCGGGTAGAAATTCCAGAACAAAAACCCGACCATCGCCCCCGCAATGGAGGCGGCTAAAATTCCGGTCGCAAACTGCGCTACCAAAATAGCAATGACAACATATCCTATCATGGTGATAAATGTTACCGCCGAGGCGAGCCCGTCTATCCCGTCGGTGAGATTGACCGCATTGACGATGCCGATAATCAAAAGAAATGCAAAGATATAGAAAAAGTAGGACAGGTCAATAACCCCTACGTAGGGTATCATAATCTCGGTGTGCAGGCTGTTGTTGAGGTGCAGGCAATACATATAAACGCCGGCGACGGTAAACTGCAGGATTATCTTTACCGCTGCGACAAGTCCGAGGTTGCGTTTGAGTGCGACCTTGATATAGTCATCGATAAATCCGATTGCACCAAAACATAGCGTCGCTCCGATGGATATGCCGACGTTGATGATGTTGCTCGTCGACAGTTCGACAAACAGACTGTTTGCACCGAAGTGTATGGTGATGTAGGCGACTATGATCGAGACCAACACCCCGAGTACGAACATCAGCCCACCCATGGTCGGCGTTCCCTGCTTGCCACTATGCCAGGTGGGGCCTATCTCCTTTATGGTCTGGCCGTATTTCACTCTCTTTAAAAAAGGAATAAAGAAAAAGCCGGACAGAGCCGTTACGGCAAGCGACAGTATGGCGGTGACAAGCAAAAGATAGCGGATTATCATTTATTTTCTCCGGTTTATTGTGTAAGTTTAAATACTGTTTAGTCTAAAAAAGCCATTCACCTTTTACCTTTAATCAGACCCCTTTTTGCCTATAAAACAGTTCCATCATCTCCTCCAGTTTTATTCCTCTGCTCGCCTTAAACAGAACCGCAGAGCCCTCTTTAAAGAAGTCGTTTAGGTGATCCATTGCGGTGAGCATGTCGTCGGTGTAGGCTACATTTTCAATAGTTTTGCTTGCGTTCTCGGCTATATATCTCGCCTCATCGCCGTAACAGACGACCGCATCAATATTGTGGGTTGTAAGAATGTCCCCTATCTCTCGATGTGCACTCTCGCTATGTTCACCCAACTCCAACATGTCACCCAACACCGCTATACGGTAGGAAACGTTCGGCAACTCCGCAAGGGTCGCTATTGCCGCTTTCACCGAGTCGGGGTTGGCGTTGTAGCAGTCCTCTATGACCACAAAATCCTCCTGCGATATTATGCGTTGTCGCATACCGCAACTCTCGTAGTTCCTGAGTCCCGACACCGCCGTCTCACCCTTTAAACCGAGACCAAATGCCACGGTGTAGGCGGCAAGAGCATTATATATATTGTGCTTGCCGAGCGCCGGTATCTGCGCCGAATTTTCCTCACCCGTCAATCTATTCTCGATAATAAACTCGGTGTCAAGGTCAACACCACCGGCATCCCTCGCCCTTATCATGGCGCACTCGTTGTCAATGCCAAAGGTCAATATCCTAATATCCCCCCGACCCTCTATACTCTCGATTGGCGCAAGCAGATCGTTGTCGACATTTATTGCAAGTATGCCGCCCTGTGCAAGTCCTTTCGTCACCTCTAATTTTGCGGCAAGAATATTTTCACGCGTGCCGAGGTTTTCTATGTGTGCAACGCCGATATTGGTGATGACCGCCGCCGTCGGGGTTGCCGCGAGCGATAGTTTTTCTATGTCGCCCGTCGCGGTCATGCCCATCTCTAACACGGCATAACGATAACTCTCATCAAGATTAAAAAGTGTCCTCGGCAGACCCAACTCATTGTTCTGGTTGCCTTCATTTTTAAGTGTTTTATCAAAGGAGGTCAGGACGGCGTGCAAAAATTCCTTGGTGGTCGTCTTGCCGACACTTCCGGTCACCGCGATGACCTCGGTGTCAAAACGTCTGCGATAGTTTGCACCCATCGTTATCATGGCATCAAGGGTGTTTTCCACTACCAGCACACGCTCCGATGTTATCCCCTCTATAGGACGTTCGACCACTGCGAGCGCAGAACCACGTGCGAGCACCTCGCCGACATAGTCATGACCGTCGGCTCGCTCTCCCTTTATCGCAACAAAAATCTCACCGCCGGTAATCTCACGCGAATCGGTGCAAACGGTGTCAATCTCCTCGTTTGCTATGTTGGGGGTAAGCTCCCCGAGTCCGGCGATAATCTCACCTAATTTTATCTTTAACATTCTCTCGCTCCCCCCCTTTCATATTTTTATTGTCAATATAGTCCGCCACTATCTTGTGTTCGTCGAGATAGAGTGTAATCCCGTCCACAACCTGATAATCCTCGTGCCCCTTGCCACACAGTGCGAGCAGATCGCCCTCTTTCAGTTCGGCAAGTGCTCGATTTATCGCATATCGTCGATCAACAATGGCTACATAGTCTTTGCCCATCTCCTCAAAGCAGGGCAGAACATCGGCAATAATTCCATCGGCATCCTCCCCTCTCGGATTGTCGGAGGTCACATAGGTAAGGTCGGCATATTGTGCAACCGCCCTTGCCATTCCGGGGCGTTTTTTCGCGTCTCTTTCGCCGGCACATCCAAAGAGGACTATTAAGCGAGACTTGACAAACGGCTTTATACTGCTAAGAAAACTTTTAAGCCCGTCGTCGGTGTGTGCATAATCACATATTATACTATATTCCCCGGCATAAAGCAACTCACTTCGCCCCCTGACCCCCTTTGTCTTTGACAGTGCGTCTATGGTCAAACCGAGGTCAAGACCAAGAAGATTTGCGGTGGTTAAAACAGCGAGGGTGTTATAAACCGAGAATCGTCCTATCATGGGCACAAAACATTCTTTTTTCTCTTCGTTATGGCTGTATTGGAACGACACCCCTCGGGCGGTCAACTCGATCTTGTCCGCTCTATATTCAGCCGTAACGTTATCTATAGCATAGCCGGATATCTCGCCTTTAAAACTCTCGGCAATGCGCAGTGCATACTCATCGTCCAGATTTAAAACCGCCTTTTTCGTCATCTCGAACAGCATGGATTTAGCGGCAAAGTAGTTATCAAACGTGCCATGATAATCAAGATGGTCCTGTGTCAGATTGGAAAAAACCGCCACCTCAAATGTCAAGCCATATAATCTTAACTGGTCAAGTGCCTGAGAACTCGCCTCCATCACCACATATCTACAGCCCGCCTTGTGTGCCCTCGCGAGCAGTGCGAACAGCTCAAACGGATCGGGAGTTGTATAACGCGCCGGTATCTCCACCGCCGATATCTCGTTTTGTATCGTGCCTATCAGCGCCGTCTCATGACCATTCACCTCACAAACCTGCTTTAACAGACTTGTTATGGTGGTTTTTCCGTTGGTGCCGGTCACCGCTATGAGGGTGAGTTTTTCGTTCGGATTATTAAAAAACGCCTTGCACAGCAAAGAATACGCCTTCCTTGAATCCTCGACCACAATTTCGTTTAACATGCCGGTCGGTCGCTGCACCAATACTGCGACGGCACCCTTGTCTACCGCCTCCTGAGCAAATCGATGCCCGTCGGAGCGCGCCCCCACGATACAGGCAAAAAGCGAGCCGGGTTTGACCGCTCTTGTGTCCTGCGATATTGAGGATATCTCGACATCTTTTAGATTCTCGGCAATCGCTATGCCGGCGTTATTAAGCAATTCAAACAGTCTCACCGCTCGCTCCTTTCAAATTTAATCGACTATGGCGTTGTCTTGTAACGTTATGGTAATCGGAGTTCCGATCGGAACCTGTTCGCCCGGTTCTACACTCTGCGCCGAGACCGACACGCTGACACCGTTGGTTGCACCGGTGCGCTTCACATTCAACCCTGTCGCCTCCAACGTCCTTGCCGCCTGACTTTCGGTATAGCCGACAATGTTCGGCACACTCACCAACTGTGGCTCGGTGGTATCCTCGGTATTGAGAATAATGGTGGAACCGCGTGCAAGAATTGTCCCTGCTACCGGGAATTGGCTTATAATAGTATCCCCGTTTCCATGCACCTCATAGTCGAAGCCGTCCTGTTGTAGGTCGACCTGTGCCGCGGTCAAAGATAATCCCTCGACATTGCGAAGCATAAGTTCTACAATCGCCTGTTCTTCTTCACTATATACCGGCTCAATCCCGAGGTAGGGCAGAGTTTCACCCATCACAAGACCCACCACCGGCGCGGCGAGAATACCGCCATATCCGTATATCGAGGCGGAACTGTGCGGCTCGTCCAACACGATAAGCACCGCAATCTGAGGATCGTCGACCGGCGCAACCGCCCCAAACGAGGCAATGCGAAGGCTCTCACCGCCGTCCTCGTCCAGCTTTTGCGACGTTCCACTCTTCCCACCGACCTGATATCCCATCACGTAGGCATTGGAGCCGGGGTTGTTGTACCCCTCTGCTCCGGCGACCGCAATCTCCAACATCTCAAGTATAGACTGCGACACATCCTCCGAAATAATCTGACGTTTGACATTGTAGTCATAGGTCTCAACAATATTTCCGGCAGGGTCTAACACCTTTTCCACCATGTGAGGTTGCACTAAATTGCCACCGTTTGCGATGGTGGATATCATCGTTATCATCTGAATCGGTGAAACCTTGACCGATTGACCGAAACTGGTGCTTGCGAGCTCAATCTCCGTCATATCCTCCTGTTCATGGAAGATACTGTCGGCCTCACCTGCGATGTCTATGCCGGTCGGCTCCGTCATTCCGAACGCCTCGGCGTAATGATAAAAGGTGTCTATTCCGAGTTGATATCCCATCTGAATAAAGGAGGGGTTGCAGGAGTTTATAAGTGCCTGAGAGAAGTTCATGGTAGAACCGATATGACCTCCGGTGTCAGCACACCGCATGGTGAACGGACCGACCTCCATCGAGCCGGCACAATAGTAACTGTGCTCCAACGACGACACACCGGAATCAAGTGCCGCCGCCGCTGTGACAAGCTTAAAGACAGAACCCGGCTCATACAGGTCGGAGACCGCCTTGTTACGCCATTGCTCGTTGAGTGCCGCCGAGTATGCCTCTTCCTGTTCCTCCTGCGGCATCTCCTCTATCAGCTCGAGCACTGCCGGATCGTGGACAACAAACGGCTCATTCGGGTCGTAGTCATTCTTGGTCGCCATAGCGAGTACCGCGCCGGTGTTGACGTCCATCACGATCCCAACACCTCTCGCCTCGACGTTATGCTCTATAACCGCATACTCAAGGTTTTTTTCTAAAAAGTGCTGTATCGTCTCATCTATGGTCAGCACAAGACTGTTGCCGTCCTGCGGCTCATACCGCTCCTCATAGTCGTACGCCAAGGTTCCGCCGACCGAGTTTTTCGCCGCCACAACACGCCCGGGAATCCCGGTGAGCTCCTCGTCATAATATGCCTCAATACCGGCAAGGCCCTGATTGTCTGTGCCGGTAAAACCTATCACTGTTGATAGAAAATCGCCATAAGGATAGTACCGTTTGCTATCCTCGTGCAGATAAACACCATAAAACTTGTTCTCGGTCAGGAATTCGCGCACATTGTCCGCTATCGGTTTATCCACCTTGCTCTTTATCAATTTGTAGCCGCTCGCACTGTCGGAGAGGTCGACGATCAGTTCCTCCTCATCAAGCTCTAAAATTTCAGCTAAACCCTCGGCGATGGGCTCCACCTCGTCCTCATCGATGACGTTGGGGGAGGCAGATATCGTCCAAACCGTCGCACTGGTGGCAAGCACCTTCATGTTGGTGTCGTATATCGTACCGCGGTTAGGGGTAATAATGGTGTCGCGTAGCTGTTGTTCCTCCGCCGTCTGACGCAGTTCCTCATGTCGAAGTATCTGAAGCCCAAAAAGATTATATACAATTATTCCGGTTGCAACAAGCACTAAAACGCCCAGCACCGGCAGGCGTTTTGTTAAGGTTTCATTTCGATCTGTTATCTGTTCGCTATTTTCTTTCTTCATATCGGCTCGTTACCCCCTCCCTTTATACATTTTATTTGATTAGGGGTTTAAGTATTCCACAATACTGAGGAAGTTTTGAGTCAACATCTTCTGCCACTCGGTCAAGGGCTCCTCGTTTATCACCATCTTGTTCTCACTGTTGAGGTGTATGTATTCTATCTTGGAGCTGTCCCCCTTGACGAGACCGAGCTCTCTCGTCGCGAACTCCTCGACATTTTTCAGTGATGCCTTGCTCTCGACCTCAAAGCTAAGATAGTCATATTCACTGGTAAGTTGTGTTAACTCATCACCGAGTTTTTCCAGCTCACCCTGTTGCTCTGTCAGCTCGGCATTGCTGTAGAGTAGTGCCATAATTAGCAATGCAAAGAGGGTTACAAGCATTGTCATCTTAAATCTCTTTAACCCTTTATTCTCGCTCTTTGCCTTTGTCACTCTTTTGTAGCGCACACCGGTTTTAGCAGTGCTTTGCGGCGATGTTGACGGTATCGTATAGGGATTTTCATTGACAGCACTCGGCACGTTCGGCGTGCCAAACGTACGCCCCTTGTTAAAGGAGCGGTCTATCGCCACGTTTCCCGTCAATACATGTTGCATGTTTTTTCCCTTGATTTATATTTTTTCCAACACCCGAAGCTTTGCCGGAGCGGCCCGTCTGTTGTTATCCAGTTCCTGTTCCCCTGCCGAAAGAAATTTTATCGGCATGATCGCCTTTGGCTTGTTGTTGCAGACACATTTCGGCAGATCTTTCGGACATATACACCCCTCACAGAGTGATTTGAAATAATTCTTCACCATCCTGTCCTCGATGGAATGAAATGTTATGACACAAAATCGTCCACCCGGTTTGAGCAAAGAAAATATCTCGGACAACCCCTCCTCCAATGCGCCGAGCTCGTCATTCGCCGCAATACGCAGTGCCTGAAAAGTTTTTTTCGCCGGATTCTTCTCCTTGCGCCGAACTTTTGGAGGCAGTGCAGAGATTACGATATCGGCGAGCTGTTTCGTGGTCTCTATCGGCGATGTCTCACGCGCTTTCACTATCTTCGACGCTATAAACCCTGCATTTTTCTCGTCGGCATAGCGATATATAATCCGTGAGAGTTCCTCCTTGGACAGATTGTTAACGAGCTCCGCCGCCGAGGTTGCATCAAGACCCATTCTCATGTCAAGCGGTGCGTCGTATCGATAGGAAAAACCGCGCTCACCACTATCCAGTTGATGGGAGGACACCCCGAGGTCCAGCAGTGCACCGTCTATTCCCGTTATGCCCTGCCGACGAAGTTCCTGCGCGGCATCGCGATAGTTTTTGTTTATAACCACCGCACGAAGCCCTGAAAGTCGCTCGCTCGCGGCTGCCACAGCTTCGATGTCACGGTCAAAGGAGTATAACATCCCCTCCCGCAGTCGTGAGGCAATCTCAAACGAATGTCCACCCCCTCCGGCGGTGCCGTCAAGATAGAGTCCGTCCGATTGAATACACAACTCGTCCAGAACCTCGTTCAAGAGCACCGGAGTGTGGCAAAATTCCACCCCTAAAACTCCATTATATAGTTGTCGTCCATGAAATTGTCGCCGGATGCCTCAAACATCGCTGTGTCACCTTGTTTTTGCATGTTGGCGATCACATCGGCGAGCAACGTCGGCTCAAAATACTGTTCCATGATTCCCCCTTTAATTTATATTTGTTTTATCTTAAAAATCCAGATTTTCCATGATCTGTTCGAGTTTCTCGACATCAACGTTATCGTTCATCGCCTCGTATGCGGCAGCGCTCCATATCTCGGCATGGGTACCGACACCGATGATTACCGCCTCCTTTTCCAACCCTGCATGGTCGCGCAGGTTGGACGGTATCAATATGCGCCCCTGTTTGTCGG